>JANWHR010000305.1 GCA_025450355.1 Micropepsaceae bacterium | reverse complement strand
CAACCGTTCCGGCAGGCGAGCGACAGAGCCAATTCACGCGCGTCAGGAATTTGATCGAGATTGAGCACCAGTTCGGCGATGCGACTGGCCTGATCCTGCGGCAGGCGGTGGGTCAGTTTGAGAAACTTGTCACGGATGATGTCCGGCGAAGGAAAGTTCTGTTCCGATCCGCGGGGCGCCGCAACGGTTTCGCTCAATTCCGTGCCATCCGTAAGGCGAACGGTCAATCTCACCATGTGCCGGAAATTTGCGCCGCGGGCGGTGATCTTCGGATCTTCGACCACATTCACCTTTTCTGCCAGTGCGATGCGCGCCGGATCGTGGACCGCTCCTTCCGAAAACTGTTCGACGAAAACGTCGCCTTCGAGCAGCAGTGTGGCGATGCAGAACGGCAGATTCAGCTGCGCGGCCGTCATTCCTTCCGGCCGGTAGGGCCAGCCGGAATGTTCCAGTGTCGCGCGCGAACATCGGACGGTGATGGCCTCGATTTCACCGGCGTCGAATGGCCGCGCCGATCTGATCTTGCGCAAGGCATCGAGTGCGGTGTGGTTTGTGCTGACGCAGGAATACAGCTTCACCGATATGCGCATGGTTTCAAAATGTTCTCCCAAGCCTGCGATGAGCTGGTCACGGTCAAACCGGTCCTGGGACGCGGAGAAAGTCGTGCAGAAACCGCCATAGCGGTTCTCAAAAACATCCGTGATTCCCGTAAATCCTCGCTCGGCTAGCACTGCCGCGTAGAGGCCGCTCTGGGCCGCGCGCCCCGCATGCATACGCTTGACCATGGCTCCGAATTGGGCGGCCATCAGCCCGCTTGCCTGTGTGCCCGCAATTCCGAGCGCGTGCACGGTCTGATCTGCAACGAGATTGAGCGCCGCGGCGGCCGAAGCGGCGGCGGAGAACACGCCCAGGGTGGCGCCGGAATGCCAGCCCTGAACCAGATGCTGGGGACCCATGCACATGCCGACACGCGGTCCGATCTCGAAACCCGCGACAGCCGCGCGCAGGAAATCGCGGCCGCTGATACTCCGCTGCTCGGCGATTGCGATCAGCGGCGGCAATGCGACCGCGCCGACATGCAGCACGCCCTGCCGGTGAACGTCATCAAGCTCGAAGCTTTGGACGAGCGTGCCGTTGGCGAGGGCCGCGTGTGGCGCGGAGAGCCGGTCCGGCGTACCCCAAACGGAACAGGCGGAGGTTCTGTCCATGTCCGTGAGCGTCTCACGCAGAATCCGGCACCACGGAAGCGTGGCGCCAAAGATGGCGCAGCCAACTGCGTCGAGGATCAGAAGCTTCAACCGCCCAATGACTTCGGGCGGAATCTCCTCAAAATGAATCGAGGAGACGTAATTTGCCATGGTACGGGTAAAGTGGTTTTCCGCAGAACCCATTTTGGCCATAACACAGCTGTCACTTTTCCGGCGCGTTCCGGGACAATATACGGCAGCGGAGCCGTACCGCGACTGCCATGATGGACCGTATGGTTGCACCTGGACCCGATATCAAGCCGCTTCTGTGCGTTAGAGGATTGCGCAAAACTGTTCCCGGCGGCCGGGTCCTGTTTACCGGGCTTGAGCTAGCGGTTGCGCGCGGTGAATTTGTCGCGATCATGGGCGAATCGGGGGCTGGCAAATCCACTTTGCTCAATCTGATCGCAGGGCTCGACGCCGCAGACGCCGGGGAGATTTCGATTCAGGGCCACGCGGTAGAAAAGCTTGATGACGACGGACGGACTGAGTTGAGGCGCAGGACCCTTGGCTGTGTGTTTCAGGCTTTCCACCTGTTGCCGCATCTCAACCTGGCACAGAATGTCGCGCTGCCTCTGGCGCTGCAGGACAGCGCTGGATCCGCTGCGCTGGAGAAAGCCGGCAGAATGCTCGCAGACGTCGGGTTGCAGGACCGGGACCACGATTATCCACGCGACCTGTCCGGTGGCGAATTGCAGCGGGTGGCGATTGCCCGCGCGCTTGTGCATGGTCCATCGATCATCCTTGCGGATGAGCCCACCGGCAATCTCGATCCCGAAACCGCGGAGCGGATCCTCGAATTGTTTTCCTCGCGTGTGCGCCGGTCCGGTGCCTCGGTTGTTTTGGTGACGCATTCCCCCATTGCCGCGGCCGTCGCCGGGCGGAAATATCTGCTGCGGACATCCGGCCTGATCGCGGCATGAACAGAACGGTGCTCAACTGGATCGGAACGGCCGAATTGCGCGCCCATCCCGGCCGAATCCTGCTCACGGCTTCGGCGATTGCCATTGGCGTCGGGTTGGGATTTGCGGTGCATCTGGTCAATGCATCGGCGCTGAACGAATTCTCCCGTGGCGTGCAGGCGGTCAATGGCGATGCCGATCTCCAGGTCCATTCGGTGACGCCGCGGGGTTTCGACGAAAACCTCTATCCAAAACTTGCACGTGTTGCGGGAATTGCCGATGCCAGCCCGGTCATCGAGCTTGCCGCCCAGTCGGGCGATGTGCCGATTACGCTACTTGGAATCGACTTCTTCCGTGCCGCCACTGTCACGCCGGTTCTGCTCGGCAGGCTGGCGCTAAACTCATCTGCGGCTGACTCTCTCTCAGGCACAGACGGGCTGTCACCGGACTCGATCTTCTTGTCGCGAACGGCGCTGGCGGCGCTTCACAAAGGCACGGGCGACCGGATCGAAGTTGAATCGGGTGGCAAACACGCACTGCTCGAAATTGCGGGCACGCTGCCCGGCGTCTCGGGCGACGAAAATCTCGCCGTTGCCGATATTGCCGCCGCGCAATGGCGATTGGGGACTCAGGGCTTCATTCAGCGGGTTGACCTGAAGCTCGCAGACGGCGCCGACCTCGGGCGCGTCCGGGCCGGAGTGCAATCGGTCCTTTCGCCAGATGCCGAAATCGTCACGCGGCAAAATGCGGAGACTCGCGCCGGAACGCTGTCGCGGGCCTACCGCATAAACCTTGACATGCTTGCGCTGATGGCACTGCTGACCGGGGCGTTTCTCGCCTATTCCGCGCAGGCGCTCTCCGTCGCACGGCGCCACGGTCAATTCGCCCTGATGCGGGTGCTCGGAATGCGCCGCCAATCTGTACTCACGGAAGTGCTGTTCGAGGGCGCCGCAATCGGCATCGCAGGGGGCGCTGCGGGCGTGTTCCTGGGCTGGGGTTTGGCTGCTGCCGCACTGCGACTGCTCGGCGGCGATCTGGGCGGGGGCTATTTTAGTGGGACACGCCCCGAGTTGGTCTTCGACCCGGCCGCCGCGGTAAGGTTTTTTGTGCTGGGGCTTTTTTGCGCCGTGGCGGGAAGTGTGCTGCCTGCCCGCGCCGCGGCGCGGGCCGAACCAGCCATCGCCATTAAACAGGTGGGCGATCCCGCAGATCCGCGAAAACGCCCGGGGGCTGTCCTCCCGCTGGTTCTTCTGCTTGCCGGCGGCGCGGCCGCTCTGGCCCCTCCAATCAACGATCTGCCCTTGTTCGGTTATCTTTCGATCGCGCTCCTTCTCGCCGGTGGAATTGCCGCGATGCCGCTGATCGCGCGAGTTCTGCTGGCGCCATTCCGCGCACTGAGATTGCCTGCGCCGGTTGATCTCGCATTGAAGCACCTTTGGGGCGCTCCGGGGCAAGCCGCGATTGCGCTGTGCGGCATGGTCGCAAGCACCAGCCTGATGATTGCCATGGCGGTCATGATCTGGAGTTTCCGCAATTCGGTCGATGCCTGGCTTGTGCAGGTGCTGCCGTCGGACATTTACCTTCGCGTGGACAGCGGCGATGGCGATGCCCTGACTTTGGAAGCGCAGCAACGGCTCCGCGAAATCCGGGGGATTGCGGAAATCCGTTTTCGCAAAAACATGCCCCTGTGGCTTTCTCCGGAGCGCCCGGCCGTGGACTGGATGGCAACGCAGATGAACGGACACGATCCTTCCGGCATCCTGCCGCTGATCGGCAAAACCGTCGCTGTCCCTGCGGGCGCAATCCCGGTCTGGATCTCGGAACCGGCGCACTGGATCTACGGATATACGCCAGGGCAGTGGATCAGCGTCCCACTTGCGGTGCAGAAGCGCGGTCAGGCGCGCAAATTTTTCATTGCCGGCGAATGGCGGGATTACGGCCGCCAGCAGGGCGCGATCGCAATGGACCTGGGCGATTACACCGCGCTCACCGGCGATCAATTGCGGACAGACGCTGCGATTGACCTTGCACCGGGTGCGGACGAGGCGCGGGTCATGGCGGATGTTCGCGCGGCGCTGCCGCCGGCGACGTCACGCAATGTCACGATTGCCGATTCGCGTGCGATCCGCGCTGTGTCGCTCCGCATCTTCGACCGCAGTTTCGCTGTAACCTATCTGCTTGAGGGAATCGCGATTCTGGTTGGACTCGCCGGCGTCGCGGCGACGTTTTCGAGTCAGACTCTTGCCCGCAGCAAAGAATTCGGAATGTTACGTCACGTTGGCGTTATGCGGCGGCAAATCATCGCCATGCTGGCAGCCGAGGGTGCCCTGCTGGGCATTGTTGGCGTTGCGGCAGGAATTGGCCTCGGTCTTGCCATCAGTCAGGTGCTGATCCAGGTCATTAATCCACAATCGTTCCACTGGACCATGGATATTCGCCTGCCGCTGCCGCTGTTTGTTTTTGTTGCCGTGGCGTTGATCGCTGCGTCCGCAGGAACGGCGCTGATCGCGGGGCGAAAGGCCGTTTCGCGGGAGTCGATATTGGCCGTGCGGGAGGATTGGTGATGCACCGGCGGGTGATCGCCATGCTCGGCGTTGTTGCTGCTGCCATCGCAGGTATGGGTAGCGCGCGGGGGCTGAGCGGTGGTGTGCAATTTCCATCCGTGCAACCGGGCCGAATGTTTCAGTTTCCGGCCGATCACGGCGCCCATCCCGAATTCCGGAACGAGTGGTGGTACATCACCGGCTGGCTGAACCGTCCCAACGCGTCGCCAGTGGGATTTCAGGTGACATTTTTCCGGATCCGGCCCGGATTCGAAGAAGACAATCCCAGCGCCTTTGCGGCCAGGCAGATCCTGTTTGCCCACGCGGCCATTTCCGATCCCGCCGCCGGCAAATTGCTCCACGCCGAGCGCATCTACCGGGCGGGATTTGGTCTGGCCCGGGCGGCAACCGGGGACACGGATGTGGTCATTGGTGATTGGCGTCTCACCCGATCGCCGGACGGCAAATTCCACGCGCAAGCCGGCGGCGGCGATTTTGCGCTCGACCTGTCGTTCGCCCCAACCCAGCCCCCACTCCTGGAAGGAGAAAGCGGGTACAGCCAGAAGGGACCGAAGCCGGACGAGGCAAGCGATTATTACAGCATCCCGCATTTGAACGTGTCCGGAACCCTGATGCGGAATGGCCTCCCCCAAGCTGTTTCAGGATCGGCCTGGCTCGATCGCGAATGGTCATCGGACTACCTTGATCCGCGGGCCACGGGCTGGGATTGGACGGGCCTGAATTTCGACGACGGCAGCGCGCTGATGGCATTTCGCATTCGCGGCGCGAAGCAGGAAAATTTCTGGGCCGGCGGAACGCTGCGGGATTCCGATGGCACCGTTCACGCCTTTGGCCCCGGTGACGTAACTTTCCTGCCGGTGCGCCGCTGGCAGTCGCCGCAAACCGGCGCAGATTATCCCGTTGAGACTGTGCTTCGGGTCCATTTGCCCGCCGGTGACCGGGAATGGCGGTTGACGCCTCTGTTTGACAACCAGGAGTACGATGCCCGCCGCACTGGTGGTCCGGTTTACTGGGAAGGCGCCGTCCGTGCGCCTGGTGGTTCGGGCTACCTCGAAATGACCGGCTATTTTCACCCGCTGAAGATGTAGCAGTATCCGTGGCGCGGCTGTCCGGATGTGATAGCGTCGGACCGCCACGAAATGGGAGAGACGGCCGGCATGGCAGAAAAGATCGATGCGTTGGACGATGCGATCTTCCTCCGCTGTGCGCGGCGATTGATGCCGTTCGTCGCACTGCTGTACCTCGTCAACTATATCGATCGCGTGAATGTCGGTTTTGCGGCCCTTACCAAGAACCGCGACCTTGGTCTGTCGCCCGCGGTGTTTGGATTTGGCGCAGGGATATTTTCGCTCGGCTATCTGGTTTTCCAGATTCCCGGCAATCTCATCCTCCAGAAAGTCGGCGCCCGCCGTTGGGTCTTTCTGATGCTGGCAATCTGGGGCGTCATTTCCGCCAGCAATGCCCTCATGACAGGACCGCTGAGTTATTACTCTTTCCGGATGATCCTCGGGATCACCGAGGCGGGATTCTTCCCCGGCATGCTGTTGTACATGACCTTCTGGTTTCCCAACCGGTGGCGCGGACGGTTTGTCGGAATATTCATGGCGGCCATTCCGATGGCAAACATCGTCGATGGTCCTTTATCGACGACCATCCTCCGCATGGATGGATTTGCCGGCCTGCATGGCTGGCAATGGCTGTTCATACTGGAGGGCTTGCCGGCGACGCTGCTGGCGTTTCTCGCGCTGAAACTGCTTCCGGACCGGCCCTCGAATGCGTCCTGGCTGACCGCGGAGGAGAAACAGCGTATCGAACACGTGCTCGCCACCGAATCCCATGCCGATCATAAAGAATTCTGGCCGGCGCTGCTGGACCTGCGGGTGATTGGTCTCGGCCTCGCCTTGCTGTGCAACCAGTGCGGCCTCTACGGACTGCAGCTCTGGTTGCCACAAATGGTCAAGGGCATGGGTTTTTCCAATTCCGCGACGGGTATGGTGGTGTCGCTATGCTTCGTCGCCGCCATGGTCGCAATGATTCTTTGGGCGCGCCGCAGCGATGCGCATAACGAACGTGTCTGGCATGTCGTTATCCCTCTCACCCTTGCGTCGTTCGGCCTGGCCTTTGCGGCGGCCGCGCAAACTCCACTGATGATGCTGGTGGCGCTGACCGTTTCGCTCGTGGGCACGCTTGCCTACAATGGACCGTTCTTCAGCCTGCCGGCGACCTTTCTCGCGGGAACTGCGGCTGCAGGCGGGATCGGATTTATCAACACCATCGGCACATTCGGCCGCTTTGCCGGTCCTTGGCTCGTCGGCGTGCTGAAACAGCAGACGGGGAACTATTCTTCGGCAATGGCGGCCCTTGCCATCCTGATGCTCGCCTCATCGCTGATCGTTATTTTGATGGGCCGGAGAATCGCGGTGCAGAAGTTGCGCTATTCCTCAGCGGTTCTCGAACGCAACATCTCGAGCAGCAAAGGGTGAAGGATTTCGTTGCCGGCCAGGATATGACCACGAGCCAACATCGAGTCGCGGCCATTCAGGTCTGTGACGACACCGCCGGCTTCGCGTACCAGCAGGATTCCCGCAGCCACGTCCCACGGCTTCAGGTTGCGCTCCCAAAATGCATCGAACCGGCCTGCGGCCGTCCAGGCAAGATCGAGGGCTGCTGAGCCAAAACGGCGCATTCCGGCCGTCGAACCAATGATGCCGTCAAGTTCCGAGAGAAATTCCTTCCTTCCCCCCTTGCCCATAAAGGGTGCGCCGGAGGCGACCAGAATATCGGACAGATGCTTGCGCGCGGCGACGCGAAGGCGCCGGTCGTTCAGATATGCGCCATGACCTTTTTCCGCGACGTATAGTTCATCCGTAACCGGATTGAATACCAGCGCAGACACCAGGTGGCCTTCGCGTTCCAGGGCGATGGAGATCGAGAATTGCGGAATGCCATGCAGGAAATTTGTCGTGCCATCGATCGGGTCGATGATGAAACGATGGGTTTTGTCGCGGCCTTCGATGGTTCCAGCCTCTTCGAGCAGAAAACCGTAACCCGGGCGCGCCCGGGTTAATTCCTCTACCAGGATCCTTTCGGTACGCGAATCGGCCGTCGAGACAAAATCCGCCGGTCCTTTTTTCGAGATCTGCAAATTTTCAAGTTCGCCAAAGTCCCGGATCAGTCCGCGTCCGGCCTTTTTTGCCGCGGCGATCATCACGTTCAGGGACGGAGAGAGATAAGGCATACCGCTTGTGGCTCGCGCTCAGGCAGGGACCGCGCGGGACACGGCCCGGCGTTCTTTGTCTTTGGTCACTTTAGTCCGCCCGTTTCACATAGCTTCCATCGTCCGTCGAAACCACCACCCTGGTTCCGCGTTCGACGTGTGGTGGAACCTGGACACGCATTCCATTTTCCAGCACTGCTGTTTTGTACGAGGACGCGGCGGTTTGTCCCCTTGTGACCGGGTCGGCTTCGACGATTTCGAGCACAACCTGTTGCGGCAACTGAATGCCGATCGGCTTACCCTGGTGCAGTTGCACGATCACCTTCATGCCTTCCTGCAGGAACCGCGCGCGATCACCGATAAAGTCTTCCGGAATCTCGATCTGGTCGTAACTTTGCATGTCCATGAAGGTGAGCATATCGCCGGTGGCATACAAATACTGAAAATCCCGGCGTTCGAGCTGCACCTCTTCGACGGTTTCGGCCGCGCGAAACCTTTCATTCAGTTTGCTCCCGCTGATCACGTTTTTCAGTTCGACCTGATTGTAGGCGCCCCCCTTTCCCGGCTTCACCGACTGGGTTTTCACAACGGACCAGAGCTGACCGTTGTGCTCGATCACCATCCCTGGGCGTATTTCATTTCCCGCGACTTTTCCCATCCACAAAATCTCCCCGTGGCCAACCTAAGCCAATGTTGCAAACAGGCGATTGAACGCTTTTACCGCCGCCGCAGGTCCTTCTGCAAAATCCCAGACGCCGGACGAAACGGCCAGAAAATCGGCGCCTGCCTCAACGATGAGCCGGCAGTTGTCCACGGTGATGCCGCCGATCGCGACACAGGGTGCGACCATCATTTCCGCCCACCACCGGATCAATTCGATTTCACAGCGAGTCCTGGGCTGCTTTGTCGCGGTGGGAAAGAATGCACCAAAGGCGACGTAATCTGCGCCTGCTTCCGCCGCTTCGATCGCGAGATGGCGCGAATCGTGACAGGTGACGCCCACGATGTGATCGTGTCCAACAATCGCGCGCGTTTCAGCATAACCGGCATCTTCCTGGCCAATATGAACGCCATCGGCACCCAACGCGGCGGCAAGATCCGGGCGATCATTGACGATGAATGCCGCACCAGCCCTTTGGGTGAGTGGCATGAGAACGCGCCCCGCATGCAGAACCGCTTCGTCACTCGCGTCCTTCAGCCGCAACTGGACGCTCGCAACGTCCCCCGCATCGAGCGCCGCGCCAAGCGGTCCTGCGAATTGATCCGCATCCAGCGCCGGCGGCGTAACCAGATACAACCGGCAGCGGTTCACGCCGCCTTTTCCAGATCGGGTTTCCATTGGCCGATGGCCGCGAGACCATTCATCCGCGAACGGTGGGCGAATGCACACTGTGCCGCCGCGACATTCTCCGGCTTCCCCGCCCACAGCTTCTGCGGTTCGTGCTGAAGCGCACGGCCGTAGGAGAACGTAACCGGCCAGGACAATGGGCCAAGCTGGTTGATCAGATTCAGGTGCACCGTCGCTTCCTCGTCGTCCTGTCCGCCGGAAAGGAAGGCTATTCCGGCCACGGCCGGAGGGACGCAGTTCTTCAGCATACGAACTGTCTTCTCGGCAACCTCTTCGGGGCCGGCGCGCCTGGCCGCCTTCTTGCCGGAAATGACCATGTTGGGCTTGAGCACCATGCCCTCGAGCACGACCCGCTGATAATAAAGATCGGAGAACACCGTCTTCAGCACCCAATCCGTTACCGCGTAACAGCGGTCGATTTCATGGTCTCCATCCATCAGCACTTCCGGTTCGACGATGGGAACGATGTCGTGTTCCTGACAAAGGGCGGCGTATCGCGCGAGCGCGTTGGAATTCGTGTTGATCGCGCTATAGGTGGGAATTCCATCGGCGATATCGATGACCGCGCGCCATTTGGCGAAGCGGGCGCCAAGTCTGCCGTATTCCTGCAGCCGCCCGGCGAGCCCATCCAGTCCTTCCGTAATAACCTCACCCGGGCAGAAGGAGAGCGGCGTCGTGCCCTTGTCCACCTTAATCCCGGGTAACGACCCTGCCTCGCCGATCAGACGGACCAGAGGCGTTCCGTCCCTGGCATTTTGCCGGATCGTTTCATCATAGAGGATCACGCCGGAGATATTGCTTCTCATGGCCTGAGTGGTACGGAACAGCATCTCGCGATAGTCGCGGCGGTTGTTTTCGGTGGATTCGACCCCGATTGCGTCGAAGCGCCGCTTGATCGTGCCCGAGCTTTCATCGGCAGCGAGAATCCCTTTGCCTCTGGCGACCATTGCCTGCGCGGTCTTGATCAGTTGGTCCTTGTTCATGTCGCTCCTCTTGAGAGTGGCAAGCGTATCGGCGGAAAATCGTTCAGTGGGGCTCGAGCGCCGCGACGCCGGGCAGCGTGTGTCCTTCCAGCCATTCCAGGAAGGCACCGCCAGCCGTTGAGACATAACTGAAATCCTGGGCCACGCCAGCATGCGCCAGGGCGGCTACGGTATCTCCACCGCCCGCCACCGAAAGCAGTTTTCCCGCCTGGGTCTGTTCGGCGACAGCACGAGCGGCCGCATTTGTTCCGCGATCGAAGGGCGGGGTTTCAAACGCGCCGAGCGGCCCGTTCCACAACACTGTTTTGACCCGCCTGAGTTCGCGGCCGAACGCCTGAATTGTGCGCGGGCCAACGTCCAGTATCATTTCGTCGTCTGCCACGTCATTGGCAGCGACAATACGGTTGGCCGCATTGGGTTTCAATTCGTGCGCGACCACCACATCGACCGGCAGCAACAGGGTGACGTTGCGAGACTGCGCGGCGGTCACGCAACGATTTGCGACGTCGGTCTGATTGTTTTCCGTCAGTGATCTGCCGACGGAAAGCCCCCGCGCCGCGAGGAACGTGTTCGCCATGGCCCCACCGATGACGAGCACATCGACGCGCGACATCAGGTTTTCCAGCAATGCGATCTTGGACGAAATCTTCGCACCACCGGCAACCGCCATCACCGGTCTTTCCGGCTTTTCCGTCGCGCGCTGCAGATGAGACAATTCCGCCTGCATCGACCGGCCAGCCGCAGACGGCAACAAATGGGCAATGCCTTCGGTCGAGGCGTGGGCCCGATGCGCGGCAGAGAACGCATCGTTGACGAAGATGTCGCCGAGGCTCGCGAGCGATTTCGCAAAGACCGGGTCATTTTTTTCTTCGCCGGCATGAAACCGCGTGTTCTCGAGCAGCAACACATCGCCATTGTGAAGTTTTCGCACTTCGGATTGCGCCGTGGGACCAATGCAGTCCGGCGCGAACGCGACGGGCTTGCCGATCGCGCGAGACAGCGCCGCTGCAACCGGCTTCAGCGACAGTTCGGGAACCACTTTTCCGCCGGGGCGCTCAAAGTGCGACAAAACAACCACCCGTGCGCCCTTTTCCGAAAGTTCACGAATTGTGGGCGCCTGCCGGGCAATGCGCGTGCCGTCACCAACCTCGCCGTTCTTCATGGGCACATTCAGGTCAAGCCGCACCAAAACGCGCTTTCCCGCGACCTGCAGATCGTCGAGCGTACGGAAGGATGGCATGGAGATCAGATCAACTTCGCCATGGCCACTGCCGTATCGGCCATCCGGTTCGAGAAACCCCACTCATTGTCATACCAGGACATCACGCGCACGAAATTGCCGTCGATGACCTTCGTCTGGTCCAGGGCAAATGAGGACGAGGCGGGGTTGTGGTTGAAGTCTGCCGACACCAGCGGTGCGTCCACGATCTCGAGGATTCCTTTCAATTCCTGGCTCGCGGCGCGCTTCATGGCTTCGTTGACTTCATTCGCCGTCGTGTGGCGCTTTGTGACGACCTTCAAGTCCACGATTGACACATTCGGGGTCGGTACGCGAATGGCGACGCCATCCAGTTTTCCCTTGAGTT
>JANWHR010000304.1 GCA_025450355.1 Micropepsaceae bacterium | reverse complement strand
TTGAACGAGACACGCAACAAGCTTCTGCAAACGAAAATCCAGCAGCTTGTCGCCGATGCGCAAAAATCAGGCAGTCTTGCAGAAGCCGGCAAGGCTGTTGGACACGCGCCGGTCACGAGCATGCCGTTGAAGCGGGGCGAAACCGGCGACACATTCTCGATGGAACTGATCAACCAGATCTTTGCCCGAACTCCGGGATCCATTGTGAGCGGTCCGGCAGGTAAGGGAAACGCGGTGGTCATTGCGAAAATTGCCGCGGTCGGCGAAACGCCGGCCGACGTGACAACCCCGGAGTACATCAACTTTCGCAAAGCGGCGGCGCAGCAATTGGGCGAGGGTCTCGTCGACTCCGTCGCTGCCGCTGCGCGGCAACAGGTGGGCGTGAACATTCATCAGGCGACGCTGCAACGCACGCTGGATACGCAGCAATAGACGCCCGGATGGAGATTTCCCCGGGTTATCCGGCCTTTGTTTCCGCTTATGAAGCAGGCCGCCCACAGGTTCTGCATCTGCGGCTGATTGCCGATCTGGACACACCGGTCTCGGCATTCCTGAAACTCGCCGCTGGAATGCCCAATGCCTTTCTGTTCGAGAGTGTCCAGGGCGGAGAAGTCCGGGGGCGTTATTCCATCATAGGACTGAACCCCGATCTCATCTGGCGTTGCCGCGATGGCCGTGCGGAAATCAATGCGCAGGCCGATCACCCGGATGAGTTTTCCGCCGATGGCGATGACCCGATCGTCTCGCTCAAGCGGCTGGTGAAAGCAACCCGGATTGAACTTCCGGCGGAATTGCCACCCATGGCGGCGGGACTGTTCGGCTATCTCGGTTATGACATGGTTCGCTATATCGAGAAATTGCCGCCCGCACCACCGGATCGTCTGCACCTTCCGGAATCCATCCTGGTCCGCCCGGCGATTACCGCGATTTTCGACAATATCCGGGATGAGATCATCGTCGTTACGCCTGTCTGGCCCAAACGAACGATCTCCGCGCAGGCGGCCTATGATGCCGCGCTCGCGCGGCTGGAGATGACGGTCCGCAATTTTGCCAGGCCGGGTGCTGAACCGTCAGACACAACCCCTCTCAGCGAATCCGGCGAAATTGCGTCCAATACGACTCACGACGAATATCTCGCCATGGTCCGCAAGGCGAAGGAATATATTTTTGCCGGCGACATTTTTCAGGTCGTCCCCAGTCAGCGCTTCCGGCGTGCATTTCCGCTTCCACCGTTCTCGCTGTATCGGGCACTCCGCCGGTTGAACCCGTCGCCCTTTCTGTACTTCCTTAACTTTCCCGACTTCGCGGTGGTGGGCTCAAGCCCGGAAATCCTGGTTCGTCTGCGCGACGGCGTGGTGACAATCCGGCCGATTGCCGGGACCAGGCCACGCGGCAGGACGACGGAGGAAGACCGCAGGCTTGCCGAAGAACTAATTGCCGACCCCAAAGAACGCGCCGAACACCTGATGCTTCTGGACCTCGGCCGGAACGATGTTGGCCGGGTGGCGGAAACCGGGTCGGTGCGTGTCACGGATCAGTTTTTCATCGAGCGCTATTCCCATGTGATGCACCTCGTCTCCAATGTGGAGGGCCGTATCCGCGCGGAATTCGACGCCATAGATGCGCTGATCGCAGGATTTCCGGCCGGAACTTTGTCAGGCGCGCCGAAGATCCGCGCCATGGAGATTATCGACGAGCTGGAAAGGGAGAAGCGCGGAATTTATGCCGGCGCAGTGGGCTATTTTGCCGCCAACGGTTCGATGGACACCTGCATCGTATTGCGCACCGCGGTCGTGAAGGATGGCGCGATGTATGTGCAGGCCGGCGGTGGGGTTGTTGCCGATTCCGATCCGGCAGCGGAATTTCAGGAAACCGTGAACAAGGCCAGGGCACTTATGGCCGCGGCGGATGACGCCATAAAGCAGGCATCCGATACGCGCGGAATTCCCGCTTCGCTCGCCGCTGCCCAATAGAGGCTAAGCCTATCCCGTACAGGCGTGGACGGAATACAGGGAATACATAAAACCGTCGAGCGACGACGACACTGTGCGTGTGAGGTCCAGCGCCGCGGCTCTCGCCGATTCAGGATCAATCCCGGTGTAAACGGCCGCGACCGCCGCGCCCACAACGAACAGCGGCAAAAGGCCCAAACCGTTCGCCTGATTTCCGCGCGCAGAATAGTGATCCGCAGGAGCCATAATGCGTTTCGACATGGGCATCACCCTGTTTGAACCCTTGATGAGACATCCTACGCAGCACCTCTCAAGAAAGGTTCAGCGTGCGACCCAACAACATCGGCAATGCGGCAATGGGTTTTTAACCCTGGTTCGCCGCCGTGCGGATCACCTGCCCGTCGACGCCGGTCCGATTTTTCGGCGGTTTCAGCAAGAGTTTGCTTGAACGAATGCGGAATCTGGCGCAACTCCGCTGTTCG
The DNA here is from genome assembly GCA_025450355.1 of Micropepsaceae bacterium. Classification (GTDB taxonomy): domain Bacteria; phylum Pseudomonadota; class Alphaproteobacteria; order Micropepsales; family Micropepsaceae; genus CAIYRG01. The sequence continues at coordinate 3,827 of JANWHR010000304.1, read as the reverse complement.
GCGCAAGCGTCCGGCTTGAGCAGAACGGGCCACTCCAATGATCCTGCTGATCGATAATTACGACAGTTTTACGTACAACCTGTTTCATTACCTCGGTGAACTGGGTGAATCCGTAACCGTGGTCCGGAACGACCGCATTTCGGCTGCCGGCGCGCTGAAAATGAGACCTGAATCAATCGTACTCTCTCCCGGCCCATGCGACCCGGACAGGGCGGGAATCTGCCTCGAACTCATCCGGGAGGCGGCCGGACGCGTGCCGGTGCTGGGCGTGTGCCTTGGGCACCAGGCCATCGGGCAGGCATTCGGTGGCCGGATCGTGCGTGCGCCCGAACCGATGCACGGCAAGCTGTCCCGGATACGTCACGCCGGTAAGAGTGTCTTCCGCGGACTGGAAGATGGTTTTTTCGCCACCCGTTATCACTCCCTCGTGGTCGATCGCGCGAGTTTGCCCGATGTGCTCGAGATCACGGCGGAGACCGGGGATGGCGTCATCATGGGCCTTGCTCACCGTCAATTTCCGATTCACGGCGTCCAGTTTCATCCCGAAAGCATCGCCTCGGAGCACGGCCAGCATCTGCTGCGGAATTTTCTGAAACTTGCGCAGGAATCGGGCGCCGCCGTGCCATGACATTTTCGCGCAGCGATTTTGCGGGCCTGCTGAGGCGAATGACGGCGGGCACATATCTTGGTGCGGACGAGACCGCGGAAGCAGTCGGCGCCATGATGTCCGGCGAGGCGGGTGAGATTCGCACCGCGTCGTTTCTCAGCCTGCTGGCGCTCAGGGGCCCAAGCGTCGCAGAACTGACGGGAGCGGCGCTCGCCATGCGCGCCGCAATGACATGCGTCGAGGCTCCGCCCAATGCCATGGACGTGTGCGGCACGGGGGGTGATGACTCCGGCACGCTGAATGTCTCGACGGCGTCAGCCTTTGTGGTCGCAGCTTGCGGGGTACCGGTCGCAAAGCATGGCAACCGCGCCATGTCCTCGCGCACGGGCGCGGCCGACGTTCTCGAAGCTTTGGGAATTCCCATCAGCAATGATGCCGCTTCGGCAGCGAGGCAGCTTCGCGATCCCGGATTCAGTTTTCTCTTCGCGCCGCTTTATCATCCGGCGATGAAGAATGTGGCGCCGGTGCGCAAGGAGCTTGCCTTCCGGACAATTTTCAACCTGCTGGGGCCAATCTGCAACCCGGCGGGGGTGAAGCGGCAGCTGCTGGGAATCTTTTCTGCGGAATGGTTGCTGCCGGTCGCGGAAGTTTTGCGCGATCTGGGCGCCGAATCGGCATGGGTCGTGCACGGCTGCGACGGTCTGGACGAGCTCAGCACGACAGGGCCGACCAAAGTGGCCGTGCTTGACCGCGGCGACATCCGTATTCGGGAAATCACGCCCGAGGAAGCAGGAGTTGGGCGGACGACTCTTGCCCGATTGCGCGGCGGCGGTGCGGAAAAAAACGCGCAGGCAATCCGGGACCTGGTGAAGAGCGCGCGGACGCCATTTCGCGACATCGTGCTGCTGAATTCGGGTGCTGCGCTTGTCGTCGCAGGGCTCGCCGGCACGATCGCCGAGGGCGTCACGATGGCCGCCGATGCAATCGACAGCGGCCGGGCGGCAGGGGTGCTGGAACGAAGCCGCAGCGGCCAATGGCGTCCATGACCATTCTTGACGAAATCACCGCCTATAAGCGGAGAGAGATCGAAGCAGCCAAAACTGCACAGCCGCTGGCGTACCTGATTCGCGCCGCACGGGAAGCATCCGCACCCAGAGGATTTCGTGCGGCCCTTGAGGGCGCAGCCGCGGCAGGCCGGCCCGCACTGATCGCGGAGTTGAAGAAAGCCAGCCCGAGCAAGGGGCTGATCCGCGCCAGCTTCGATCCGGAAAGTATGGCAAAAGCCTATGAGGCTGCGGGCGCCACCTGCCTTTCCGTACTTACCGATGGCCCGTCTTTTCAGGGCGCGCCGGAGCATCTGATGGTCGCGCGGTCCGCGGTCCGCCTCCCCGTATTGCGGAAAGATTTCATGCTCGACCCCTGGCAGGTCGTGCAATCGCGCGTGATGGGGGCCGACTGTATTCTGGCGATTCTCGCCATGTTGAGCGATGCTTCGGCCTTGACGCTCATCACCGCGGCACAGGATTGGGGAATGGATGCCCTGATTGAGGTCCACGACGAGGATGAGACCAGACGCGCCGTGGACCTGGGGGCAAAGTTGATCGGGATCAACAATCGCGACCTGCGCACGTTCGCCACGACGCCGGATACGGCCGTTCGACTGAAACCGCTGGTCCCGCAAGGGCGTCTGGTGGTCGCGGAGAGCGGCCTGTCCACACCGGCTGACTTGAGGAAAATGGCAACGGCCGGAATTGGGGCCTACCTCATCGGAGAGGCTTTGATGCGCCGTGACGATCTCGAGAGCGCAACACGGGAACTGTTGGCGGATTGGCGGCCATGAGCAAACTTTCGCATCTGGATGAGCGCGGCAACGCAACAATGGTGGATGTTTCGTCCAAAGCCCCGACCGAACGCGCGGCGACGGCGGAAGCCCGGATCAGAATCTCGGAACAGGCTTACAGGCAGGTGATCGATGGCACATTGCCCAAGGGTGATGTGGTGGCCACCGCCCGGATCGCCGGAATCATGGCAGCCAAAAAAACATCCGAACTGATCCCGCTTTGCCATCCGCTCGCGCTGACCCATGCGGGCGTTGAAATTGCGCCGCTGGGCGACGGCCGCACGCTACAGGTCATTTCAAGCGCGAAGACGACCGGCCAGACGGGTGTCGAGATGGAAGCACTGACTGCGGCTTCGGTCGCCGCGTTGACCATCTATGACATGGTCAAAGCAGTGGACAAATCGGCGGTGATCAAATCCATCCGTCTACTGACGAAATCCGGTGGAAAAAGCGGCGTCTATTCGGCGCCGGACGGCAACCCGCCGGCGCCCCCGGCCACAAAATCGACAAGCGCGAAAGTCAAACCGCGGGCGCTGTCGCATGAGGCCGCTCCGCCCGCGGCGGCGGTTGCCGCAGATGGCCGCGAGAATTTGCGTCAGTTCATGCTTGCGCGCGGTCTGCGGCCCACGGAGTGGGCGCAATCGGCCTCTGTACCGCTAAACGAACTCTACGGTTACTTGTCCGGACATTCGCGGCGCCTCTCTCCGCAATCGGTTGAGAAGTAGGCGCGCGCTGCGAAAACAACACCGCAGGAGATGCTTTCCGGAAGCAGCAGACGATGATTTCGGTTGACGATGCCATTACGCGCATCCTCGCGTCTTTCCGAACACTGCCCCCGGAAGCGGTTTCACTGACGGAGGCCTGCGGCCGTGGTCTCGCCGCCAATGTGGTCGCGGCATTTGATCAACCCCCACATGATGTCTCGGCCATGGATGGCTATGCCGTGCGAGCCTCGGATGCCCGGCGCGGCGCGACTCTACGGGTGATCGGCGAAGCACCGGCGGGCACGCCCTTTCCCGGCCGCACCGGCGAGATGCAGGCGGTACGCATACTCACCGGCGGTGTCGTCCCCTCCGGTGCCGATGCGGTGGTCATTCAGGAAGACGTTCAGCGCGAGGGCAATGCAGTCACGATCCGTGAGGCTCCAGAGGCCGGCGAAAATGTCCGAGCTCGCGGGCTGGATTTCCGTGAAGGCGAGGTTCTGATCGAATCCGGCAAACGTCTGACCGCGCGAGACATTGCCGTGATTGCAGCGGCCGGCCGGCCGCAGGTTGTGGTGACACGAAAGCCGCGGATCATCCTGTTTGCAACCGGCGATGAGCTCAGCCGTCCCGGCGAAGCGCGCAAACAGGGCGGAATCGTCGCCTCGTCGACCTATGC
>JANWHR010000303.1 GCA_025450355.1 Micropepsaceae bacterium | reverse complement strand
TGATGCCCGCCCCAGAGCTGATGCGTCTTGCGCATGTTGCGCGCGCTGCCCGACGCCTCCAGGGTGAGGCAATTCCGCAAGGCTGTGATCGCGTCCGGCAGAGCAAGCGCGCTGACCACCTCCGCCTCGGTAATCCAAAGCGGATTGCTCAACCCTGCTCTCCCGCAAAAATCGAGGGGACCGGAGGCGCAAGATGCAGCGCGTTCACCACATAGGCGTGCATGACATAGCGGCCAATCAGAAACAACACGGCCATGGCCTGGGCCGGACCGATGCAATCAATGACCGCTTCAAGTACCGGCGTCACATCGTGCCCGCGCTGTTCCACCACCGCAATCGCAAGCCGCTGCATCGCACGTTCCGCTTCACTCATGGGACTGGGCGCATCCGGCGCAAGGCGATTCACCGCCGCAATCCAATCGCGCCCAAAGCCCAGCTTCTCCGACAGCCTTTCGTGCTGATGGCGCTCATAGTCATTGTCCATCAGCGCGGCGACCGTCAGCGAAACCGTTTCCGTCAGGCGGTCCGGCAGCGCAGTTTTCAGCGCCTCGGTCATTTCCATGAAGGAGACCAGCACGGCAGGATTGTGGCCCGAGCATTTGAAAAACTCGCCGAGATAGCCCAACCGCTTCACGCGCGCAGTCAGCGTCTGCTGAACTTCTGGCGCAAGCTGCTCCATCTCCAGTCGGGGAATCCTGCTGCTCATATCGCCTGTTCGCCTGTGTTCCGGACCGGGAAGGAAAGCGCAAAATCCGCGGCCGCGGAAGGACTGCGGCGGATAATGTCGAGACCAATGGCCGCTGCCGCGACCACCAGTTCCGGCGCGGCAATCGCCCACAGCGTCAGCTGCAGCGGTGTATTGGCGGCCATCAGCCAGCCGGCAATCACCGGGCCGATGATCGCCGACATGCGGCCCATGCCGGTCGCATAGCCGACACCATTGCCACGGATGATGGTGGGGTAAAATCCGCCGACAATGCCGTTCAGCGATTGATGCGTCGCCGCGGCGCAGGCCATTGCCAGCACGGCCGTTGCGGCGAGAAACAACGGCGACAGCCTTCCGCCCGCGAGCGTCACAATCGAGGCTACGGTGAGCAGCGCGGGAACAACCGTCGTTTTTGGGCCGAAGCGATCAATCAGCCGGCCAAACAGAAGAATGGCCGCCACTGCGGAAAACGCCCCATAGGAGAACGTCAGTGCCGCCACTCGGGGCGACAGTCCCGCCTGTTCCAAAATCACCGCGAGCCAGGCCGAATAAGTCATGAAGGTGAGCGACTCGGCAAAAAAGGCTACCCACAACAGCGGCGTCGCGATGCGCCGGTAAGAGCGGAACAGCAGCTTCAGCGAAAATTTGGCGGATTCTGAATCATGGCTGGCGAAGCGCGCATCGGGCGGGATTGCAAGTTCCGGCAAAGCGCGCGCGGCCAGGCGCCGGAGCGCCATGCTCCCGGGACGGGCCACCGCCAGGAACGGCAGCGATTCATCCAGCGTGGATACCAGCAACACCGAGAGCGCAAGTCCCATTCCCCCAGCCAGCACAAACACCACCTGCCAGCCAAAGGTTGGGACCAGCCAGGCCGCAGCCTGCGCGATGCTCGCGTTCCCCGTCGAATAGCCGACGAAAGCCGCCATAACGAAGGTCACTCGGTAACGCTTTGGCGCGGTCTCGGTGAGCAGCGCAATCGTGTTTGGCACTGCGCCGCCAATACCCAGGCCGGCAAGAAAGCGATAGAGGCTGAGCTCCCCCAGCGAATGCGCGAAACCGGTCAGCAGGGCGGGCACGCTATAGGCAATCACGGCGGTGATGAGGCCGGCCTTGCGTCCCCAACGGTCGCCTGCGATCCCGAGGCCAATGCTGCCGAGGAAAATACCGAAAAAACTCCAGCCAAAAACCGGGCCCATGGCGCTGCGACTGGCGTGGAAAGCGCGCAGCACCGCGGGTGCCGCGACATTGGCCGCGCTGTAATCCAGTCCATTGACGAATAAGGCCAGAATGCCGAGCGCCAGCGTCACAGACTGGTATCGGCCCATTGGCCGCGTCTCCAGAATCCGGGCGATGTTGATTTCGGCCGCGCGTTCCATTCTGGCGTTAGACCATTTTGGACCGCGGGCTTCCAGCCCGCATGCGGCAGGGAACACTGGGGGCGAAGCGTTGCCAAAAGGAAGCGGGCTGGCCGCCGTCGCGCCGTAGCGGCTCATCAGCCCATGGAGGCCAGGAAGGCGGCGTTACGGCGTGCCGCGAAGGCGGAAAGCCCGCGGTCCAAAAAGGCCGGCGGTCCTTATGCGCGGATGTTCCGATCGGCCGTCTCGACCGTCTGCTTCAGATAAACCAGCTTGATCCCGGCAAATAGGGCGACGGTGATCGGCCCGCCGAGAACAATGCCGGGGAATCCGAAGAGGAGCTGGCTGGTGAAGATTCCCAAAAGCATCAGCGCCGGCGGAATGCCTACGAACCAGCGCTGGATCAGGGGGCCTATGATATAACCTTCAATCAAATGTACCCCGAGATAGGCAATGGCGGTCAGAATCACGGGTTGGAAGCTGTTTGACACCGTCAGGGCGACGAGCAGCGAGGGAACCGCACCGATCCAGGGGCCGAGATAGGGAATCGCCTCGGTCAGGCCGGCAATCACGCCCAGCGGGAACGGATTTGGCAGTCCGATAAACCAGACGGCAAATGTGACGAGGACGCCAACGGTGACCATCAGCACAAGTTGGCCGAGAATCCATTCTTCCAGAACGATCCCAACCCCCTCAACCGCGCGCAGGAACTTGTTCCTTGCCGACGGGGGGAAAAAATCAGCCGCGCCGTCGCGGTGTCGCTCCGGCCGGGCGGCGATATAGATCGAAGCGATCAGCATGATGATCGCCCCTTCGGCCAGGCCGGTCGCGGTCGGCAGAAGGCTTTTCAGCATCCCCTCAATGAACGAACCGCCGTTGCCCGAAAGCACATTGTTAAAGCCGTAGCGGCTCAGCACGGCGCTGAATGACGCTTCGCCGGCGCTGATTCGCTTCATCACCTGCGCGAATTGCTGCGTCAGGTTCATCCCGAACAGCCAAAAACAGACGATGATCAGCGCAATGATGATTGCCGTTGCGATGGCGAACGACCAACTCCGCCTGAGACCGGAGATCCGGGAGACCGCTTCGGTCAGCAAATCGAAGACGATGGCCAGCAACACGGCGCCGAAGGCCAATAAAATGGCTGGCCGCAATTCCCAGGCAAGGAAGGCGGCCGAACCCAGCCCGATCCAGATCGCCGCCTGGCGAAGCGTGGTTTCAGTTTGTTGTCGCATGCGAATGTGAAACGCGGGCGAAGCGAAAATGGATACACGCCACTCCCCGAATCCGGCGCTGTCAAATTCTCAAGGCCAAGCCCGGAAAAGACGCAACTCCCGCGACCATGGGGGCGCGGGAGTTGCGGGTCAGAGGCGATCGCGGGCTATCGCGTCTCAGCCTCTGCGACTCTGGGCTCACGGTAGAGTGCCGAAGCCATATCCAGATGCTTTCGCAGCGTGGGTATCTGTTCGCGGGCGAGCTTGCTGGCGAGCCCCTGATGCGCGTCCGCTTCCTTACGGAACGCCGCCAGGTCCTTCTGATGATCCCGGACCATGTAACGCGCAAACTCCCGGTCGAATTGTCCGCTCCTCAGGCCCGAAAGCCGGTCGCGTTCGTCCATGGCCTGGGCCACCGGCTTGCGCGGGATTGGGATGCCAAGCTGTTGGGCCACGCCTTCAGCCTGTGTTCGCGCAACCCTGTGGTCTTCGACCAGCACCTTGCCGAAATCGCGGGTGCTCTGGCTGTCGCCTCTCATTTGGGCCATGCGGCCCAACATGATTTCCGAATTGTCGCCCTTGATCGCCAGGGTGACGAACTGCCGGGGAGTGTCGGCAAAGGCCGCGCACGATACACCCGAAGCCGCCATGATCATTGCGGCGCAAGCGGCGCCGAACAGTGTCTTGCCGATCATTTGCCTGCCTATCGATAGGTTACGACTCGGGAACGATGCCGCTGTTGGCGAGTTCCTTCACGTCCCCCCTACTCTTCGCCTTGGCCGCAAAAGCCGCCCGCCCGTTCCGGTGAACGCCAAATCAACCGCAGCACTTCTGCACGAAACCGGCCATGTCGTCGCGCACTGGCGCGCGGTGGCGAAACCCCGGCGCGAGCGCCGCGACAATGCCGGCATGTCCAATGCCGGGATAGGTCACTTCCTTCACCTCATTTCCATACGCGCGCAAATCATTCACCAGTTGCTGTTTCTCCCTGAGGACCGTTGCACCGTCACGCGACCCGGCGGCCAGCAGCATGGCCGGCACCCTTCCGCGGATAAAGTTTGCCGGGCGCGTTTCGTCGCGTGCAGGTCCGCGGAAAATTGTTTCGGCGGTCTGATCATGCAAAGGCGATTGATGATAGCGTCCGGAAAGCGCAATGACGCCCCTGATCGCTGACGGATTTCCGCCGGCTGCCATCAGATATTGCGGATTGGCGGCCAGCATGACCGCAAGGTAAGCGCCGGCCGAATGGCCGGCCAGAACCAGCGCGGCCGGATCGCCGCCAAACAATCCGGCTGTCTGACGCAGTTTCACAACCGCCCGGGCAGCATCGTCGAGAAAATCCGGAAAGCATGCTTCAGGATAAATCCGGTAATCCGGAACGGCGACCAGGATGCCGCGCGTGGCCAGCGCCTCGCCAACAAAGCGGTATTCGTTCTTTCTTCCGGCACGGAACGCGCCACCGTAAAAAAACACAATCACCGGCAGCGCAGCTTTCGTCGCACATGCCGGCACGTATAGATCCAGCCGGTTTCGCGGCCCGTTGCCATACGCAATATCGCGTTCGACCCGATAACCCCGGCGTGGAGCGGTAAGGTTCAGCAGCACGGCCGGTGAACGCCCCGTCCCGAACAGTTGCAACACGGAAGTAACCGCCGTCAGCAAGCTCATACCGGAGTTGTACCGGATTGAACCGATAGGCAAAACGGGTCCGCGTGCTATCCTGTGCCGATGGCCGCCATACCAACCGCAGTGCTTCCCACCGGCGAAAAAGTTGCCGCGCTTGGCCTCGGCACCTGGACCATGGGCGACAGCGCGCGCCGCCGCAAAGAGGAAATCGCTTCGCTTCGCCTGGGTTTCGATCTCGGAATGACCCTCGTCGATACGGCTGAAATGTATGCCTCCGGCGGGGCCGAAGAAATGGTCGGCGAAGCCATTGCGGGACGGCGCGATGAGATTTTCATCGTCACCAAAGTCATGCCCCAGAACGCATCGCGGCGGGGCACGATCAACGCTTGCGAGAAAAGCCTGAAGCGTATGAAGATCGAAGCCATTGATCTTTATCTGCTGCACTGGCCGGGATCGGTTCCCTTTTCGGAGACGCTGGAGGCATTTGTCGCGCTGAGGAAGGCCGGCAAGATTCGCCACTGGGGCGTCAGCAATTTCGACCTGCGCGAAATGGAAACGGTCGTCGCGCTTCGCGATGGGGGTGCGGTTGGCTCCGATCAGGTGATGTACAACCTTGCCCGCCGGGGCATCGAATATTCGCTGATGGGCTGGTGCGAACAGCACCGGGTGCCAATCATGGCCTATTCGCCGCTCGACCAGGGCAAGCTGCTGCGTTCCTCTGCCGTCACGCGGATCGCCGCGCAGCATTCCGCGACACCGGCGCAGGTGGCGCTCGCCTGGGTCTTGCGGCAGAAGAACATGATCGTCATTCCCAAGGCGGGAAGCGAAGCCCATGTGCGCGACAATCATGGCGCGCTCAAGCTTCATCTGACGCCTGAGGATTTTGCCGAACTCGATCGGGCATTTCCGCCGCCGGGACGCAAAAAGCCGCTGGAGTCCACATGAGCAGAAGTGATCTCGAAATCGGAATTGCGGGACTCGGCGCGATTGGCCGCGTGCTGGCACGAAAAGTCCACTCCGGGGCCATCGCCAACATCGTACTGGCAGGCGTCACCAGCGGCGATGGCGCAAAGGCGCGAAGTTTCCTGAACGAAATCGGCTGCAACGCCCCCGTGTTGCCGATTGCGGAGCTCGCCGCGGCATCGGATGTGGTGGTGGAATGCGCCCCGGCTGCGGTGTTCGCCGAGATCGCCGTTCCGGTGCTTCAGGCCGGAAAAAAGTTTCTCGCCCTGTCCGCGGGACAATTGCTGCGCCACCCGGAGCTGGTGGCGCTCGCAAAGGAAAACGGGGGACAGATCATCGTCCCGACCGGCGCGCTGATCGGCTTCGACGCGGTCTCCGCCGCCGCGGAAGGCGACGTCCGCTCCGTGACCATGATTACACGCAAGCCGGTCAATGGCCTGATGGGTGCGCCTTATCTCACGCGCAACAAAATCGACATCTCAAATCTGGCAGAACCGCTTTGCGTTTTCCGCGGAAGCGCCCGCGAGGCCGCGATGGGCTTTCCGGAGAATGTCAATGTCGCGGCGGCTCTTTCGCTCGCGGGCATTGGCCCGGACCGCACCACCATTGAAATCTGGGCCGATCCGAATGTGAAGCGCAACATGCATCGGGTGGTGGTCGAAGCGGATTCCGCGCGCTTTGAAATGGCCATCGAAAATGTGCCGAGCGAGAATCCGAAGACCGGACGGATCACGGCTCTCTCAGTGCTTGCGTTCTTGCGCAAGATGGTTTCACCGCTCCGCGTCGGCACGTGACCAGGCCCCACTGAATGGACGCCGATAGGCAGCTTCCCGGGCCGGGGGAAATTTTCCTCGATCACGTCGCGCATTTCATCGCCGATCGCGATGCCGCGGCGAAAGCGCTGGCGCGCGCGGGCTTTGCGCCCACGCCGATCTCCATCCAGACCGATGGCGGGAAACTGACCGGCACCGGCAACGTCACCGCGATGATGACGCGCGGCTATGTCGAAGTGCTGTTCAAGACAGCCGATACGCCGCTGGGCCAGGAACTGGATCGCGCTCTTGCACGATATTCGGGCGTGCACCTGATCGCCTTTTCGGTTGCGGACGCGCGTCGCGAAAGCGAGCGCCTCAGAACCGCCGGATTCAAAACCGCGCCGCTCGTGGAACTGCGCCGCCCCGTTGCGACGGAGACTGGCAATGCGGAGGCGGCATTCACGGTGGCGCGGGTCGAAGCCGGACAAATGGCGGAAGGCCGCATTCAGCTTCTGACGCACCATACGGAATCCGCCGTCTGGCAGCCGCGCTGGCTGACGCATCCAAACGGCGCGAAGGCGCTGCTTGATGTGCTGGTTGCCGTCCCGAACGTGGATGAAGCGGCTGCGCGCTACTCGCGCTTCACCAACCGCGGCGTGATCGCGTCACGGCTTGGCCGCACGATCGTGCTGAACCGCGGCGCTGTTCATCTCACCGGCAGCACGACTTTCACGCGTCTCGTCCCCGGGCACCCGATCCCCACTCTGCCATTTATCGGCGTCTATTCGTTGCGCACTGATTCCATGACCGCGACCGCCAATCTGCTGCGGGCCAATGGCGTTACATTCGAACAGCGAGATCGCATGTTGTTTGCACGATTCCCCCAGGCGCTTGGCGCCGGGGCATGGATTTTCGTCGAACGCGCTGAAGACCTGCCCTGGCGCGCATGATGGCTCCCCTGCCCTTCACCACCCGTCCCGAAATCGACGGCCAGTTCGGCACCATCGCCAGCACGCACTGGATTGCCACAGCGGTTGGCATGGGCATTCTCGAACGCGGAGGCAATGCCTGCGATGCCGCAGTGGCAACCGCATTTACACTGCAGGTGGTCGAGCCGCATTTCAACGGCCCCGGCGGCGATGTCCCGGTGATCCTTTACGACGCGCGCACGGCACGAACCGTGGTGATTTGCGGTCAGGGCGTCGCGCCGCGGGCAGCCACCATCGCGCGATTCCGCGCCCTCGGCCTCGACATGGTGCCGGGCTCCGGCTTGCTCGCCGCCTGTGTTCCAGGCACGTTTGAGACCTGGATGATGCTGTTGCGGGATTTCGGCACATTCTTCTTACGCGATGTGCTCGAGCCGGCGATTTTTTATGCACGCGAAGGCCATCCGGTAGTGGATCGGGAATCCGAAACCATCCGTACGGTGGAATCCCTCTTCCGCGAGCACTGGAAAACCTCCGCTCCCGTGTATCTGCCCGGCGGGCGCGTGCCACAACGCGGCGAACTGCTGCGCAATCCCGGCCTCGCCGCCACCTATGAGCGCCTGCTGAGCGAAGCGGAAAGCGCCGGCAGTGATCGTCTGCGTCAGATTGAACGGGCCCGTGCTGCCTGGTCGCACGGCTTTGTTGCCGAAGCAATCGACCACTTTTGCCGCGATACGAAAGCCATGGACACCAGCGGGCGTCCTCATCGCGGGCTGCTCACGGGTGAGGACCTCGCCACCTGGACTCCGCATACGGAAGAACCTGCGACCTATGTTTACGGCCGCTATACCGTGTGCAAGGCGGGTTTCTGGAATCAGGGGCCGGTGCTGTTGCAGCAACTCGCGCTGCTGAAAGGTTT
>JANWHR010000302.1 GCA_025450355.1 Micropepsaceae bacterium | reverse complement strand
TGACATCCAGTGGTTTACGCTCGCGTGATCCGGCACCGCAGCCCGCGCGTGTCGGCCGATCCGGACATGGGATCCCACGGCCCGTCATAGCTCATCGCCGCATTGATATTGATGGCGAATGCGCCCTGGAAGTCATTGTCCGTACCCGGACGCCACCAGCCCATTCCGGTGCTGACCACCCCCGGTGGCGTGGCCTCCGTGACTTTCAGTTTCGCGAGACACGATCCCGGCAGGCGCTCGGTTTCGATGCGAACCCAGATGTCATCGGCAAAGGACAAATCGCGCGCCGTGTCGGGATGGATCAGCAGGCGCGGCTCGGGCGAAACCTTCTGCGCCCAATCCTGTTCGCGAAAACGCGAATGGTGATAGGTCTTCTCGCGATCGCCGGTGAGCAGCAGCAGCGGGAATTGCGCGCGGATTTCCGGCGTTGATGCGTCCGCCGCAGGTGGAGTGAAACCGGGCAGCGGATCGAGTGACAGCGCGGCGAGCCGGCTGGAATAAAGCTCGATCTTGCCGCCGGGGGCAGGGAAGGGGCGTTCGGCGAAATCGCCCAGCCGGGTGTCGAAACGCGCAAAACCGTCCCGTTGCAGGTCGCCCATTGAAATGCCGCTGTCGCCAAGCAGGTATTGCGTGAACTCGCGCTGGGTACGCCAGCGGAAGAGGTTCTTTGTCACCGTTCCGCGCGCCTGCATGCGGTCGAGCAGCGCGATGGCGATATCAAGATCGCAGCGCGCCTCGCCCTGCGGCGGCACCGCCGGATTGGTGTAGGTGATGCAGCCGCCGGGCGACAGCTTGACGTCTTCCTCTTCTACGCCGGTGGTCTTGGGCAGCACGATGTCGGCAAGCGCCGCGGTCGGCGTCATCATGTCGCTCGCCACCGCCAGAAAATCCAGCGACCGCAGCGCCGCCACAGTCCGGTGCGTGTCCGGATAGGTGACGACCGGGTTGACGCCGCTGATGTACATGGCGCGCAACGGATAGGGACGGCCGGTGAGGACCGCCTCCATCACGGAAGGGTTGTGACAGGCGGCCTGCCAGCCCTCTGGGCCGGACCACAGCGGGAATTGCGCCGCGCCGAGCCGCTGCTCCTCGATCTCGCGCGGCAGACGGAACTGCGGGTCGTGCACCACCTGTCCGTAGTCGCGAAAGCCCAGCGGTTTTTTCACGCGCAGATTGCCGCCTTCGCGATCGACATTGCCGCTGATCGCCACCAGGCAGTGAAAGGCGCGGAAGGTCTGGACGCCGGCACTGAAGGCATCGATGCCGTGGCCGCTGACGAAAGTGGAGGGGCCATCGGCATAAATTCGCGCGGCGCGAACGATTTCATCGGTCGCGACGCCGCATTGGCTTTCCGCGAATTGTGGTGTGAAGCCTTCCACCCGTTCCCGCAGCGCGTCGAATCCCACGCACCATCGCGCAACGAAATCTTCAGCGTAGAGATGCTCGCGAATCAACACATGCATCATCGCCAGCCCGATCACCGCATCGGTACCGGGCCGCGCGCGCAGCCAGATATCGGAAATTTCGGCGGCGGGAGTCCGCTTCGGATCGAGCACGATGATCCGCCCGCCGCGCTTTTTCAGATTCTTCAGCGCGGTCCATTCCACCGGATTGGCGGCGTAGGAATTGCGCCCCACCACCAGCGCGCAGCGGGCATGGTCGATGTCTTCACCGCGATTGATGTCCAGTCCCGTCACGCGGCTGCTCACGCCGCGGCAGCCGCCGCAGAGGTCCTGGTTGATCAGCACATTGGGCGAACCCAGTGAACGCAGCAGCAGCGGAATGGTGACGCCGCGATTGCAATTCGCATTGCTGACTGCGCCCGCCAGCGAAAGCGGACCATATTTCGCCCGCGCCGCCGCCAGGCCATCGGCGATTTCATCCAGCGCCTGATCCCAGCCGATGCGCTGCCATTCACCCGCGCCGCGTTCGCCCACCCGCCGAAACGGATGCAGCAGCCGTTTCCCGTGATAGGTGACGCCGGTCAGGCCGCGAATGCCCTTGATGCAGAAGGCGCCCTTCGAATAGGGATGCTCCGGATTCGGCGCGACATGGGTCACGCGTCCGTCACGGATCGTCAACAACGCCCCGCAATGCGCCGAACACTCCGCGCAGGTGGTGGGTACGATCTCTGTATCGCCAGTCATGCGCCGACATTTTTACCGCCTCCCCCTTGTGGGGAGGCACGCGAATTTCCAGTTCGGAAATTCCCGGGTGGGGGTTCAGTCTCCGCCGCTATTCCCAAACGAAAGGCGCTCCGCATAATCGCTGGTGTCAAAATCACTGCTTCCCCAGCTTGAACGTCCATAGCGAACCCACATGCGCCACGCCGCGCAGATTGGGATCGGGCTGGCGGATATAGACGCCGCCAATTCCGCTCGTGACCGTCACATATTGCTCGCCGTCTTTTTCCCAACTCACCGGCTGGCCTATGATTCCCGATGGCGTCTTGAACTGCCACAGGATCTTGCCCGTATCGGCATCCAGCGCGACCAATTCGCCGGTCAGCTCCCCTGTGAACACCAGCCCACCCGCCGTCACCAGAGTGCCGGAATAATTCGGGCTCTTGAATCCCGTCTGCCATTTCGCCTGTCCGGTCAGCGGATCAATCGCTTTCAGATACCCGCGCGGTTCGCCGCCGGCATAAATATTGGACACCTTGACGGTGTTTCCGCCGCTGCGTTCGCCGGGCGCCAGATCGCCGAGTTTGTCCACCGGCAACGGCTCATACTCCGCACCGATGTTGAAGGTGTTGACATAGGCAAGGCCTGTCTGCGGGCTGAACGACATCGGAAACCAGTTCGTGCCGCCGGCGATGAACGGCCAGGTCTGAATATGCGCCACGTGATCCAGAATCTGTTTGGTTGATTCCGACCACACCGGGCGGCCCGTCTTCATGTCCACGCGGTCGGCCCAGGTCACCTTTACATATTTGTTCGCCGCGAGAAGCCTTCCGTTGCTGCGGTCCAGCACATAGAAAAATCCGTTGCGCGCCGCCTGCATCACCACCTTGCGCGGCTGCCCGCCCACGGTGATGTCCGCCAGCACCAGCGCATTGACGTTGTCATGGTCAAATGGATCGTTGGGGGAAGTCTGGTAATACCAGACCACCTCGCCGGTCTTTGGCCTCAGCGCAAGTATGCTGTCCGTATAAAGATTGTCACCCTTGCGCTCCAGCGGATTCCATGGCGAGGGATTGGCCGTGCCCCAATAGACGAGATCGAGATCGGGATCGTAGGAGCCGGTGGTCCAGGTGCTGCCGCCGCTCGCCTTGGCTGCGTTGTCCGGCCAGCTGTTTGCGCCGGGTTCGCCGGGCCGCGGAATGGTGTAGTGCCGCCACAGACGCTTGCCGGTGGCAGGGTCATAGCCGTCGATGTAGCCGCGGACGCTGAATTCGGCCCCCGCCATGCCAACGATGACGACACCGTTCGCGATCAGCGGCGCGCCGGTCATGGCGACGCCGTCTTTGGGATCGCCGCTGCGCACCGTCCACAGCTCTTTTCCGGTTTTGGCGTCCAGCGCCTGAACCCGGCCGTCCAGCAGCGTACGGAACAGTTTGCCCTCATAGAGGGCGGCGCCGCGGTTCACGATGCCGCAGCACACGGTCTTCACCGTTTCCGGCGGATAGACCACCATGGTCTTCCAGAGTTCTTTTCCGCGGGCTGCATCCAGAGCCACGGTTTTGTCGTGGCTGGTGATGTACATCACACCATTCATCACCAGCGGCTGCGATTCTTCGCCCTTGTCGCTGTCGAGACTGTAGGACCAGGCCGGTGCCAGACGGCTGACGCTCTCACGGTTGATTTGTATCAGCGGGCTGAATCGCTGATGGCTGTAGCTCATCCCATAGGTCAGGATGCGGTCGGGGGTTTTGGCCGCGTTCTTCAGATCGCGGTCGGTTTGCGCGGTGGCGCTGCCGCAGATTCCGGCGCTCAACAATGCCGCAAGCAGATGAACCCGCTTCATTTCTTCCTCCGTCCGATGCATGTGGAGCAATCATAAAGCAGGATCACCCCGGTTGGAATTGCGCGGTTGATTCCCGCCGGTGATCCGGCACAGATGATTTTATGCTCTGGCTTGCATTCGCCCTGCTTGGCCCGGTCTCCTGGGCCGCCTCGACCCATATCGACAAATATCTGGTCGAGAAATATTTCAAACACAGCGAAACCGCCGTGCTGATGGTGTTTACCGCCATTGTCGGCCTGCTCGCCTTGCCCCTGATCTGGCTTTTCGACCGGACGGTTGTTTCTGTCGCGACCGCA
This sequence comes from Micropepsaceae bacterium, assembly GCA_025450355.1. GTDB lineage: Bacteria > Pseudomonadota > Alphaproteobacteria > Micropepsales > Micropepsaceae > CAIYRG01. The sequence goes on along the minus strand of JANWHR010000302.1, from coordinate 1,444 downwards.
GATGCCGTGATCGTGGCGCTGTCCGGCGCTTTGTACATGGGCGCGATGCTGTTTTACCTGCGCGCGGTGCAGAGCGAAGAAGCCTCGGTCGTTGCACCGCTGTTCCAGTTTTCGACCGTCTTTACCTTATTCCTCGGCTATCTCCTGTTGCATGAAGTGCTGTCATGGCCGCAACTCGGGGGAGTGGCGCTGATCCTTGCGGGCGCCCTCGCGGTCTCCACGCGCGGGCGCGCCTTCCTGCGGCAATTCAACCTGCGGCTTGTGCTGCTAATGGCGGCAGCAACGGGAATCCTCGCGCTTTCAACCGTGCTGTTCAAATATTTCGCCGTGCAGACCGGATTCTGGACCACCACCTTCTGGATGTTCACTGGCGAAGCCGTGTTTGGAGCGGGCATTCTCGCCATTCCGTACTGCTTTCGCGAATTTGTGGACCTGTTCCGGCGCAGCCCGGGTCCGGTGATGGGGGTGAACGGCGCCAACGAACTGATCAATCTCGGCGGCGGACTGGCCGTGCGGTTCGCTTCGCTGCTCGCGCCGGTCGCGCTGGTCTCCGCCGTCTCCTCGACCACGACCCTGTTCGTGTTCCTCTTTGGTGTCCTGCTGACGGAGTTTTTTCCGCGGCTCGGGCGCGAAGATCTGTCGGCACGAAATCTGGTTCAGAAGGGTGTCAGCGCGGTGCTGGTCACCGCCGGCGTGCTGCTGGCAAACAGCGGCAGGATCTGAACGCCCGCACAGGAACCAAATCCTGTAATTTTCGTTCCGGCAAGGGTTCTTCAGCAGTGCGGCCATGAATGACGGAGCTGTACCAGGTTCCGGCGGCGCAGCGTTCGCCACGAACCGCAGCAAACGCGTCGTGATTGCCGGGGCCGGTTTTGCAGGCATTGAAGTGGCAAAAGCACTGAGGCGCGCGCCGGCACAGGTCACACTGCTCGACCGGCACAACTACACCCTGTTCCAGCCGCTGATGTATCAGGTCGCAACCGCCGCCCTGTCGCCTGCGGACGTTGCGGCGCCAATTCGCGCGCTGCTCCGCCATTCGAACGTCGAAATCCTGCTGGATGCCGTCGAGCAGGTTGAAATCGAGCGGTCCTGCGTATGTACCGCTTCCGGCCGCAATCTGGGCTTTGACTTTCTCGTGCTCGCGACCGGTTCGCAGTTCAACTACTTTGGCCACGAGTACTGGAAGCAAATCGCTCCCGCGCCAAAGGGAATCACCGATGCGGTGGAAATTCGCCGAAGATTGCTGCTCGCTTTTGAACGGGCGGAAATGTGCGAGGACGAAACTCTGCGCCATGCATTCATGACGTTCGTCGTTGTGGGCGCAGGATCGACGGGCGTCGAGATGGCAGGCGCCATTGCCGAGCTTGCACGAGCAACTCTTCAGCACGACTTCCGCCGCATCAACCCTGCTTCGGCGCGCATTTTCCTGGTGGAAGCGGGTTCG
>JANWHR010000301.1 GCA_025450355.1 Micropepsaceae bacterium | reverse complement strand
GACGCCGATCCCGCCACCCGCGAAAGCGAGCGGAACAAAGCCGGCGACAATGGACGCTGAGGCGAGAAGAATTCCCAATTCCAGCGCGCCGCTGGCCATCTCATAGGTTTCCTTGGCCGCCGCGCGGTCGTCGCGATGTTTCTCGATGGCCTGTGCCTTCAGCGCAAGCTCCTTGCCGCCTTCACCCGTGGACGGCTCCGAGGCCTCGCGTGCCGCGGTTGACTCCCAATCCGCGACGGTCTTTGCGACCTGGGCGGTATCCACCTCGGGCCTGCCGGTGGTCTGAAGCGATAGCGCCTTTGCGTCTGCCCGCAGCATCGCGGCACGGATCGTTTTGGCCTGATAAAAGGCCCAGGTGTCCGCCGCCTCCACGGTCCCCCGCACAACGTCGGTATCCGCATTGCGGCTGGCCATCTCGGTGAAGGCAAGGCCCGCCGCCATGATCGCGATCATGATGCCGACCCGCCGGTGAACGGGCGTATGGCCGTGCTCGATCTCGACTTCGTTTTCCATGTGCCTCGCCCGGAGTCGTGCGTCCGTGGCGAGGCATACAGAAGGTTTTTGTGCAGTCAACCAGAAGATGCGTTACCGCAGGCTGGCTTCGATATTGCCGCCGTCCACGGTGAGGGTCGCGGCGGTGGTTTTATTCGCCAGCGCCAGAAACACAAAGGCTTGCGCCACATCTTCCGCAGCGACCTCGCGGCCAAGCAGGTTGCCGCTCATGTAATCGCCTTCCGGCACTCCCCGCGCCTTCGCCCGCGCCGCGACCATCTCATCCGTCAGAAGCCCGGTTCTGATCCGGTCGGCGTTGACCGCATTGGATCGGATCCCATCCTTGCCGTAATCCAGTGCGTATTGTTTCACCAGGAAAAGTGTCGCAGCCTTCGGAAGACCATAAGGTCCGAAATCCTTTCCCGGATTCACCGCCTGTTTCGAGGTGTTGAACAGAAGACAGCCGCCGGTCCCCCGGGCCTGCATGATGCGCACCGCGGCCCGTGCGACGGTCTGATGGGCAAAAAAATTCAGCTCAAACGAGCGCCGCAGCGTTGCGTCATCGACTTCGCCGATGCGTCCCTGCCACGCGGCGCCGGCATTTGAGACAACGATATCGACGCCGCCGAACTGGCCAACCACGGCGTCGAATGTGCGCTGCACGCTGTTCCGATCCGTGACATCGCAGGCAAGTGGGAGCGCAGCGCCGCCAATCTCCTTTGCCACGCGCTGTGCGGCCGCCGCATCAATGTCCAGCACCGCAATTTCGGCGCCGTTTGCCGCCATCGCTCTGGCCGTCGCCCGCCCGATTCCCGAGCCACCGCCGGTAACCACCGCGACCTGGCGCGCGAGTGGCTTTTCGGCCGATTTGCCCAGCTTGGCCTGTTCCAGCGACCAATATTCCACGTCAAACTGGTCTTCTTCCGGGATCGGCTGATACCGGCTCATGGCTTCGGCCGCAGTCACCACCTCAATCGTGCTCTCCGCAATATCGGCAGCGATACTGGCGTCTTTGGCGGATGCGCCAAGCCCGAACAGGCCCACGCCCGGCACCAGAATGACGCGCGGTAACGGGTCCAACTCTTTCTTGATCTCTTTCACCCGCGCATTGTTGCGGGCGAAATAGGCATGATAGCGCGCGACGAAACCGGCAACCGCGATCCGAACCTGTTCCGCCCATTCCGGCAGCCTATCGGCGGGTGGCGGGGGCACAAGAAGCGGCCAGTTCTTCGTCCGGATCGTGTGATCGGGCGTCGCGACGCCCTGTTGCGAATAGCGCGCGAGTTCTGCGCCGCCGGTGTAGTGCAGAATCTGCGGATTGCTCCGGAAACAGACTATCTGCCGTTTGTATTTTCCCTCGCGGGGATGGTTTTCCAGCGCGACGGCACCACGCAAAATCGGCGCGATCTGCGTCACGGTTGCGATATTCGCCGGCAACTGCGCCTGCACAATGGTTTTGCGGCCGTTCGCAAGGCGCGTTTCGGCGAACGTGACCATCTCGATCATCAGCTCGTAGGCGGCGCGGGCATCATCGGCGAAGGTGAAAATCCCATGCCGCAGAAGGATCGCGCCCTGCACCTTCGGATCGGAATCGAAGATCGCGGCCACGCTGTTGGCCAGCGCAAAGCCCGGAATCGTGTAGGGCACACAGGCCATCCGGTCGCCGAACACTTCGCGCGCGATGACCTCGCCTTCCGGCTGATCGGTCAGGGCAAGCACCGCGGTCGAATGCGTATGCTCCACGAACTTGTGCGGCAGAAACGCGTGCAGCAGCGTTTCGACGGAAGGATTGGGCGCGGATGAATCGAGCAGATTGATCCGCTGGTAATTCACCATGTCCTCATCGGACAGGCTGGACAGCGCGCGCAGCCGCCGCAACGGTTCCAGCCGGACCGCCGGCAACCCGGCGGGTTCGATCGCCCCCATGTCCCAGCCAGAACCCTTGACGCAAAGCACATCGACATCTTCACCCAGCAGGTCCCTGGCACGGGTCTTCACACTGGTGTTGCCGCCGCCATGGAGCACAAGCGCAGGATCACCGCCCAGAAGACGCGTGGTGTAAACCCTCACCGCGAGTTCCGCGCCGATGCCGTGCGGAGCGTACCGCGTGATGAACGACTGTGCCTCCGCATCCGACCAGCGCGATTTCATGACTGCTCCTGCTCCGCCCCGCCCAATCCCCCTTCGGGAAAAAGGCTGCGCAGACCGGCTTCGCCGGCGTCGCAGATTCCCCGTTCCGTGATGAATCCGCTCACCAGGCGGGCCGGTGTGATATCGAAGGCAGGATTGGCGGCAGCCGACCCTTGCGGAGTAACTTCGACGCTCGCGATCGAACCGTCGGGAAGACGTCCCGAGATATGGGTCACTTCCGTTTGCCCGCGCTCCTCGATTGGAATCGCATCGCCGGACGGGACAGTCCAGTCGATGGTGCTGGATGGAAGCGCGACATAGAAGGGTACGCCATTGTCGCGCGCGGCGAGCGCCTTCAGATAGGTGCCGATCTTGTTCGCGACATCGCCATTACGCGCCACGCGGTCGGTACCGGTGATGGCAAGATCGACCCGCTTCGTCTGCATCAGATGGCCACCGGCGTTGTCCGCGATCACCGTATGCGGCACGCCATGACTGCCCAGTTCAAATGCCGTCAGCGAGGCGCCCTGATTGCGCGGTCGCGTTTCATCGACCCAGACATGCACCGGCAGCCCCGCATCATGGGCCAGATAGATCGGCGCCAGCGCCGTACCCCAATCCACACAGGCGAGCCAGCCTGCGTTGCAGTGGGTAAGGACATTGACGGTCTGGCCGGGCTTCGCAGCCGCTGCGTCCCGCAACAAAACAAAACCATGCTCGCCGATCCGGCGGCAGGTCTCGACGTCTTCGTCGCAAATGGCCGCGGCCTCGCGCCAGGCCTCCTGCGCGCGCACGTCACGCCTGCGGTTGCGAACGGCATCGCGCACCCGGTCCAGCGCCCAGCGGAGGTTGACTGCAGTTGGCCGCGTGGCCAGCAGATCGCCATGCGCGCGGTCGAGAGCTTCATCCGAGGCGTCCTCTCTCAGCGCAAGCGCCAGCCCGTAGGCCGCAGTCGCGCCGATCAGCGGCGCGCCACGCACAACCATGCCGCGGATCGCCTGTGCCGCATCTCCGGCCGACACAAGCCGCACCGTTGCGAAGCGGTGCGGCAACTTCGTCTGGTCGATCACCTCGACGGCGCTGCCATCCGGAACGGGCCAGATGGTCCGGTATGCCCGGCCTCTGACCTTCATGCCGGCGGCGGTGTTGTCGCCCCGCCAGACGGTCTGCGCGAGAAAACAGCGAGCCAGCGGGCGAGCCGGCGAGAGCGGTCGCGCCAGCCATCTTCGGGCACGCGCAAATCCAGATAGCCAATGGCGCAACACACCGCGACCTCGCCAATCGTGGGTTCGGACGGGAATGAAGCGCAACCGAGGTCAAGCGCCCGGAATGCGGATTCGACGGCATTGGTCTGATGCTGAATCACGGATGCGGAACGATTGGCCTCCGGCAGCCTGCGTTCCTGATTTCGGCGCACAACAGCATCCGCAAGTCCGTCACCCAGCGCCTGCAAGGTGAGCGCACGCCAGCGCTCTCCACCTTCGCGCGGGAAAAACCTGCCGCGCCCCAGCACATCCAGATATTCGCAGATCACCGGCGAATCATAGATGACCGTGTTGTCATCGAGCACCAGTGCGGGAATTTTGCCCAGCGGATTGACCGCCCGAAATTCGGCATCTGCCGGAAGCTTCACCAAAACGCTTTGTACGCGCGATGCGAGGCCGAGCTCATGAATGACGATGCGCGCCTTCCGGGCATAGGGTGAATTCGGCGAGTAATACAGCCGCATGGCTCAGTGTCCTCCAAATTGAACCAGTGTGGTGACTTCCTTGCCCAGCGCGCGGATTCTGTCCGCCCCGCCGAGATCGGGAAGATCGATCACAAAACAGCAGCCGACCACTTTTCCGCCCGCGCGTTCCAGCAATTTGATGGCGGCAAATGCCGTGCCTCCGGTGGCAATCAGATCATCCACGATGATGACGTTTTCTCCCCGCGCCAGCGCATCCTGATGAATTTCAATCCGGTCGGTGCCATATTCGAGGTCATAATCCTCGCCCAGCACCTTCCACGGCAGTTTTCCTTTCTTGCGGACGGGAATGAAGCCGGTTGAAAGCTGGTGAGCAACCGCGCCGCCCAGAATGAAACCGCGCGCTTCGATCCCCGCAACCTTGTCAATCCGCACTCCGGCATAGGGCTGCACCAACTCGTCCACCGCGCGGCGAAAAGCCCGTGGATTGCCCAGCAGTGTGGTGATGTCCCGGAAGATGATTCCCGGTCTCGGGTAATCCGGTATCGACCGGATCGTGCTGGCAAAATCCATTCCTGCGGTCCCATACAGCCCTTCCAGACGGTCATTAAGCTACTCTCCGGCAGGGCGGAAGCGCATTCCTTCGCACCGCCGACCCAACTGCAGACGTGCTATGATTATCGCCCAAGACAGGAGGTGATGATGCGGCCGATCGCGACCATTGTGCTTGCTTTGTTGGTGAACGCCGCACCGGCTTTCGCGTGGCAGGAATATGTCTATCTCGACCAGGGTGTCGCCATTCAGTTCCCGGCCGCACCGCAGGCGAAAAAATCAGCTTATGACTGCACGCTCGCGAAGGGCCTGCCCGCGATGGTCTATTCCGCGGAAGACGACCACGTGCGCTACAGCCTGACCGCGATCGATCTCGGCAAATATCCGGACCGGGGCGCGAATTTCCTCAATGAAGCTGCGTTTCAACTGATGCAGAAAGGCGACGTGCTGTTTACCGACTTTCCGCGCGTGTATCAGGGCGAAAAGGCGATCTACGGCGTCACGCTCGTGGTGGACCGCATGGACGGCACGCGCGTTCGCGATTCACTCTATTACGACAAAGGTCATCTTTACATCGCTGAAGCCGATGTACTGCCGGCGCGCGGCGACAAGGACATGACCACGCCGACCCGCTTCGATCAGACGATCCGCTTTCCGCCCGATGGACGCTTCGACTGATTGCTAAAACGGCGCGAGGATTTTCCCGCTGCCGTCGCCGCAGCCGCGATTCGAGCAAAGCTTCTGCCCGCTGGCCGTCCTGACATTCATGACCTGGCCGCCGCGCGAGCCGTCCTTCATTGGCCGAAATCCGATCTGGACCTTGTCACCGGGCTTGAATGATTGCGGGTTCCAACCGAGCGAGGCCAGTTGTGCGACGGAGCCGCCCTCGAAAGACCAGGTCGAAGTTTCGCCCTTGTCATTCACGATGACCAGATGCAGCCAGGCATGCGGATTGACCAGCTCAAACTGCTTCACCGTGCCATTAAGGTAGCTCACCTTCGACTGGTCGAAGATGGCGAATGAATGGTGTGCCTGCGCGGCGGAAATGCTCGCGATAACCGCGATACCCAGCGCAGAAACGAGTTTGGGGATCATGGCGTCACCTCCCGCGTCACGTTTACCACTAGCGGTAGCGGTAGCAACTGTCGATTCAGGCGCGGAGAAAATTCCCCAGCATCTTCCCTCTGCTGAAAAAATCAGCAGTGCTCAATTTCCGGCCGTTTCCCCCGGGGCAGCGCGCCCCTTGCATTGCAGCTACGCCCTGCACGTCCGCCTATCTCATTGATATTTGCCGCAAACGGCGTGGCAGCCTGGGTACTGACAGGATTGGCACAAATTCTGCTGTGGAAGAGACGGCCACATCACGTGCCACTGTCGCAAGGGGGGTTGCAAGGATTTCCGGCTGACGGGCGGACCCAACGCAGCTCATGGCTTCATCCTAACGGGGACTTCTGATGATCAGAACAATTGCAAATCCTGCCTCAATCGCGCTCACATCAACGCTGCTTTTTGCCGGTGTTGCAGTGGCACAGCCAATGCCTGCGCCCGAAATGCCAATGCCGATGCCGCCGATGCCGCCCCCGAATCCGTCCATGGCAGGACCTCTTTCGCTGAATCCCGCGCCGTTCACCCTCAACCTCGGTCCGCTGGGCGACAAGATCTATGTCGATGGCGCGGTTACGGGGCTGGGCTTCTGGCAGGACAACGCCACGCGCGCGGGCGCCGACAGCCAGTCGCGGCTGGACCTCAGTAATGGCCAGATCTGGATTCAGAAGGCCGACGGTATCTTCCAGTTCTACGTGCAGGGCGGGATCTATTCGCTGCCCGCACTCGGTCTGCCTTACGCCAATTCGCATCAGACGACGGAACTGACTTATGGCTGGGTTCCGGTTGGGTTCGTGAAGATCGCGCCCACCGACAATTTTTCGGTGGAAGTTGGAAAGCTCCCCACGCTGATCGGCGATGAGTACACCTTCACCTTTGAAAACATGAATATTTTCCGTGGCTTGCTGTGGGACCAGGAAACCGCGATCAGCCGCGGCGTGCAGGTCAACTACACCATGGGCCCGCTGGCCTTCGCGGTGTCCCTGAATGATGGCTACTACTCCAACCGCTACAACTGGATCTCGGGTTCAGCGGCCTGGACCATCGATATGGAAAACAGCATCAGCTTTGTCGGCGGAGGAAACGTCGGCCATACCGGCTACGCCACCCCGGCCACCCCGCTGTTGCAGAACAACGGTTCAATTTTCAACCTGATCTATACGCATTCGGCGGGCCCGATCGTGATTTCCCCGTATCTTCAATACAATAGCGTCGCTGCGGACCCGGGACTCGGGATTGCGCATGGCGCCTCGGCCACCGGAGTCGCTCTGCTGGCCAGCTATGCGTTCAACGATTTCCTGAAATTGGCCGGTCGCGTCGAATATATCGACTCGTCCGGCAAGGGCGATTCCCTGGCCCAATCGGCCAATCTGCTCTTCGGTCCGGGCAGCAACGCATTCTCCTTCACCATCACGCCCACCTTCCAGTACCAGATTTTCTATGCCCGGGCGGAATGGTCGATCGTGACGGCGGGTTCAACGGTTCCGGGCTTTGCCTTTGGCCCGACCGGGCGCAGCACGTCCCAGGACCGCTTCGCCGTCGAGGCGGGAGTCCTGTTCTGACCCCTTTCGGGGGGGCCGCAGAGTGGCTGCGCCCCTGCCACAAGGCACTTCCAAGCCGCAGCCAGTCTGTGCTAGTTTGCCCGGTACAAGAGATTCCCAGACAGGGGTTGGGTCAAATGAAGTCCTACAAGATTGCCGCCCTCGGTTTTGCGTTCGGGCTTGCTGCTCTCGCGGGCAGCACCGATGCGCAGGTTCGCACCACGCCGCCGGGCAAACTGTTCTTCGAAGGCGACATCGTTCGCCATGCGATTAAAGGTCAGCAGGGACCATTCTGTGTCCTGAATAACCGGTACACGCGCGGTGAAGCCGTGGCGTGGCGTATCCGCATCCAAAAACCGGATGGCACGGTCGCGGATGACAAGTCGCTGAAGGACGTTCAGGTGGTGCTTGGAAATGGCACGAAACTCCAGGCGAAGTATCACGGACACGGAATGCCGCCCACGGACTTTTTCTGGTCCCTGTTCTGGCAGATTCCACAGGACTTTCCGACGGGCTCGCTCGGCTATCACGTCGTCGCAACCATGCAGGACGGCAGCACGGTTGACTGGCAGCCGTTCACCCGCGACACAACGCAGTTGATGATCGTGGCAGGCACGCCTCCGGCAGCCCCTCCCGGCTAACAACCGGTTCATAGATTAAAAAAGAGCATGGTCCGGAATGGGACCGTGCTCTTTTGTTTTGTGGCTAGTCTCGCGCCTTTGCGTTTCTCAGACGGACTGAATTGCTTTATTTTGCGCCGGCCGGTCGTACGGTCGCGCAATTCGCTTCAGGGGTACCGCCCATGAATATTCGTTCCGCTGTTGTCGCCTGCTTTTGCGCCGGAATCATCTTTGCCGCTGCGCCATCGTTGGCGGCCCCTGCTTCGGGCTTTGGACCAGAAGTGAAAGCGGGCGAGGCGCGCGACGGATACGCCGGCCGGCTCGACGTGGCGCCTGAGCATGGAAAGGCCGGCGATCCGTTTACCGTCAGCGGTACAAATCTGCCGCCCAATCAGGAGTTCCAGTTGATCTGGCGCACCGTGAATGGACGCTGGAACGTGACGGAATCACAATACAAGGGACGCGAATTCGTGCCGGTCGCCTATCAGATGGCGAAAGTCAAAACCGACGCGACCGGCAAATTCAACGCCAAATTTGTCACGCCTGAAGATTTCGGTTTTGGCAACGACATCCTGCTGCAACAGGGCAACCGTCTGTTGAATCAAACGGGCTATTCGATTGATATGACGGTGGATGTGACGCCGAAGAGCGGCCCGCCGGGAACGCCGATCACCGTGACGGTCAAGGGTATCGGGTGGCGTTCGCTCTACAATTCGTGGGACCTGCTTTACGACAACGCCTTCACCGGCTGGATGTCGGCCGTCACGACACATGGTTCGGCGAAATTCACCATTCCCGCGACCGGGGTGGCAGGCGATCATATTCTGCAGATCGTGCACGGAGCGCTGGTTTTTCCGTATTTGAATCCGGAGCAAAACCCGGCCCCCGGGCGGCCGCGTTTTTCCACCACCTTCCGGGTCACATCAGGCGCTCCGGTGCTTCCGGCCGCCGTGCAACAGCAGACGCTGAAAACCGTCCGTGTACTGCCGCCACAGGGTGAATTGGTCACAACCCCGCATTTCTCGGCGGTAGGCGAACCCATCAAGGTCAGCGGTCAGGGTTTTCAGCCGGGCAAAAGCTACAAGCTGAACTGGACCCATGTCTCCGGCAGCCGCGTCAGCGGCAAAGGCTATGAAGAATCCGCCAATGAGATCGCGCAAGCCACCGCCGATGCTGCGGGACGGCTCGAATTCAACATCAAAACACCGGATGATCTCGGCGGCACGCATTCGCTGTTCGTGCAGGACGGTGCCAAAAGAAAATCCGGCACGCATCTGATCAAGGCGACCGCCTTTCCACTCGACGTGACCAAGGGTCCGGTCGGCACCAAATTCACGATTCATCTGAAGGGCGTCGGTTGGACCGAAACGGCGAACATCCTGCATGTCGTGTATGACAACAATTACACGGGATATGTCTGCGCCTTTAACAGCCAGGGTGACGTGACCTTTTATATGCAGGCGACCGGGGCGCCCGGATGGCATTACATCGATCTTTATCCGGGCATCTACAAAGGCAGTGAACGCGAACCGAACAATTACGAGATTCCGCAACTGACCTATAAGGACGATCATCCGGGTGAAGATCTCGGGGCCTTCCACTTCGCCTTTGAAGTAACCCCCAGCGGCACCCGCCAGGCCCGCCTGAATTAGAAACAGACGGTGCGGCTCGCCGGTGGCTCGACGTCATCCCGCGCCTGCGCCAGCGTGTCACCGCCGGATAAGAGGCAGCACACCGCTGTAATCCCTGGCGAGCCTTGCGCAGCATAGGAGGGAAGGAGACCCAGGTGTCCACCCAGCCGCCCGTCTCGCATGAAGAAAGGCGCATGAGATCATCTGTGCTGAGATTTGCCTGCCGGACCTGCCTGGGTCCACTCCCCCTCGCGCGCAAACGCGCGCTCGGCCGGGAATGACAACCGTGGGGGCAACCTGCAACGAAAACGGCCGCAGGCGGGAACCTGCGGCCGTTTGTTCAACCCTAATGCAGAATTACTGCTGTGCGGTCTTCGTATAGGCCACCGATGCGGGCGCCGGGAGCGACGCCAGATAGGCGGTGATGTCGATGATGTCTTCGTTGGTCAGATTGGCGGCCACCTTGTGCATCAGATCCGCCATGTCGCCATGCCGCGCGCCAACCTTGAAATCATAAAGCTGACGCCCGTTGTAGCTCGCCAACCGTCCCGCGAGTCCCGGCACCGACCCGAGGCCATTCAGATCGTCGCCATGGCAGGTGGCGCAGGCGATCGTCTTGCCGTTGTCGCCGGTGGTCACGATTTCCTTCCCTTTCGCCACCGCGCCAACCGGCACGTAAGCGATAAAGGCAGAATGCTCATTCCGCAGTGTTTCCGTCTGTACCGCATCGACAGGCACCTCAACGATGCGCTCGCCGATCGGCTCGGTCCCGGCGCGATCGCCGGTCAGCGGTATCATCATGCCGCCCTGGCTGCGGGTCTTTGGAACCGTGTTGGTCTCGCGCACCGTCACCCATGGAGTCCATTTCAGCGAGGAGAAGTAAGTGGCCGCCTGGACGATTTCCTCATCCGTCATGGCCTTGGCGAAACTGACCATCTGCTGCGTGTTGCCTTTGCGCCGTTCGCCGCTAACGCGCATGTCGTCTTTCATGTCATGCAGCTGACGGATGATGTAGTCCCGCGGCAAGCCGGCAGGACTGGCATTTTCCGTGCGGCCCTTGCCATTCGGATAATGGCAGAGGGAGCACGCAACGATACCGCGCGACTGATCGCCCTGGGCGACGATTTGGGGCAGCGCCGGATGTTCGTTGGGAAACCAGTCTGCCGGTGCGGTCCGGTTCGGCGTATCGTTGTCAACGCGGCCACGAATCTTGTTGAAGGTGAACTGCAGGTTCGAGCCCGGAACGCTCAGCATCTTGCCATCGTCGCGAGCCGGGGGGTTGGGAGGCTGACCCTGCGGCGGAATGCCATAGGCCCAATCCGGCATGTCATTGGCCGCGGCATAAAGCGCGCCGGCCGCAAGCATGGTTGATCCCAGCAGAACAGACAGACCAATCAGTTTCTTCATTCCATCCTCCCTGTTTCGGGCGCCTGCGTCCTCGCGCCGAAATTGCTAAAACTATAACAGGGAAAGTGCCACGTGTCAGTGCAGCTTGCGAAAGGAAACAGCCATGCCGTCCAGAACCAAACCGCCGTTTCGCGCCGACCAGGTGGGCAGCCTGCTTCGGACCGCGCCCATTGCCAAAGCCCGGGCAGACCGGGCGGCGGGCCGCATCGGCATTGCCGAACTGAAGGAGGTCGAAGACCATGAAATCGAAAAACTGATCCGGAATCAGGAATCCATCGGTTTGCAGGGGGTTACGGACGGCGAATTCCGCCGGTCGTGGTGGCATTTCGACTTCTTCGGAATGCTGAACGGGGTTGAGCTGCGGGAGGCTGGCTCCGGAATCCAGTTTCAGGGCGTCCAGACCAAGGCACAGGCGCCCAATATCACGGGGGAACTCGGGTTTCCGGCCGATCATCCGATGCTGGAGCACTTCCGCTTTCTCCGGGCCCATGCGCGTGCCCTGCCCAAAATGACCATCCCCAGCCCCAATGTGCTGCATTTCCGCGCCGCCTCGATCGATCACAAAATCTATCCCGATCGCGAATCGCTGTTTGCAGGCCTCGCCGAAACCTGGCGTCAGGCGGTGCGGGCATTTTACGATGCAGGTTGCCGGTATCTGCAATTCGACGACACCGCCTGGGCCTATCTCTGTTCGGCCGATGAGGTAGAACGCGCCAGGCAGCGCGGCACCGATGTGGACGGACTTCCGCAGGCATTTGCCGGACTGATAAACCGCGTGCTGGAAAGCAAACCGCGCGACATGACCATCACCACCCATGTCTGCCGGGGAAATTTCCGTTCCACCTGGATCACCTCGGGCGGCTATGAACCGGTTGCCGAAGCGCTGCTCGGCGCCTGCAATTACGATGGATATTTCCTGGAATATGACAGTGATCGCGCCGGTGGGTTTGAACCGCTGCGCTTTCTGCCGACGGGCGCGAAACAGGTCGTCCTGGGCCTCGTCACCACAAAGACCGGCGCCCTGGAATCGGCGGAACGGGTGAAACGGCGCATCCGGGAGGCAGAAAAATTCGTCGCGCTGGAACAGCTCTGCCTCAGCCCGCAATGCGGTTTCGCCAGCACGGAAGAGGGCAATGTTCTCGCCGCAGATGAACAATGGGCGAAACTGGAATTTGTCGTGCGCATCGCGCGCGAGGTGTGGGGCGATTGATCAGCCCAGAGCTGTCCCGCAATAGCTCTTCGCCAGCAGTTCGGCCGCGGCATGAGAACGACGGAGGAGTTCGAATTCGGCCCGCTGCACGCGGTCGGAGAATTCATCGCCGAGCCGGTGGGTGAGCATGGTCATCCACCAGGAAAAGCGCACCGCGTTCCAGGCCCGGCGCAGCGCGTTCGCAGAATAGTTCTCAAGCCCGGAATCGTCACGCTCGCGATAATGCAGCAGCAGCGCGGAGGCGAGCTCGCCCGCATCCGCCGCCGCAAGATTCAACCCCTTCGCGCCGGTTGGCGGCACGATATGTGCTGCATCGCCCGCGAGGAGCAGCCGGCCAAAGCGCATGGGTTCGGCCACGAAGCTGCGCAACGGCGCGATGCTTTTTTCGATCGACGGGCCCGTGACCAGCCGCGCCGCCGCCCATTCCGGAATCCGGTGGCGCAATTCGTCCCAGAATCTGTCGTCCGGCCACTCATCCAGCTGATCGGAGATCGGACACTGAACATAATAACGACTGAGCGCGCGCGAACGCATGCTGCACAGCGCAAAGCCGCGCGAGGACCGCGAATAGATCAGCTCATCATCCACCGGCGGCGTCCCGGAAAGAATGCCGAGCCAGCCATAAGGCAGCGATTGCTCATAGACGGTGATCGCGTCCGCCGGAACGCTGGTGCGGGAAACGCCGTGAGAGCCGTCACAGCCGGCGATAAACTCGCAGCGGACTTCGCCCGATCCCGTGCCAGTCCTGTAGGTCAAACGTGGCCGGTCCGAGTTGAAGTCGTGAAGCGCGACGTCTTCGGCTTCAAACAGGATGCGCGCCCCGGCGCCGAGGCGCAGTTGGTACAGGTCGCGCGTGATTTCGGTTTGTCCGTACACCACCACCGGCGTTCCGGTGAGCGCCTTCAGATCGGCGCGAAAACAGTTGCCCTCGAAACAGATATTGAACCCATCATGGAACAGGGCATGTTGCTCAACCTGTGTACTCAAACCTGCGCGCGCCAGCAGCTCAACCGTCCCGCTTTCCAATACACCGGCACGAATCCGGCTTTCCACATAGGCCCGTGTCCTGCGTTCCAGCAGAACGCTGTCCACACCGCCAAGGTGCAGCAGCTGTGAAAGCAGGAGCCCCGCCGGCCCGCCGCCAATGATCGCCACCTGGGTGTTCAAATTCGTCATGGCCCAACCAAATCTGACGGGCCGAGACTATCGCCAAACCCGCGCAGCAGCATTAAAACCAGCCACGAAGCCCCGCCAAAAGGCACAACCCGCAATGCGCATCAGCCGGCGCCAACTGCTTGTCGTTGCCATCTCCGGCGCGGCGCTGCAAATCCCGTCGATGGCGGCGGCCCAGCCGCTGACAAAGGTCCGGGTCGGCAAGGCCATCAGCTCGTCCTTTCCGTTTTCCGGGCTGGAACTGGGCGTGAAGACCGGAATCTGGAAAGCGGCCGGGCTGGAGGTCGAAATTTCCACCTTCCGCGGCGATGGCCAATTGCAACAGGCGCTCGCGGCCGGCTCCGTCGATTTTGGCTTCGGCTCGGGACCGGGCATGGGCTACGCTGCCAAAGGAGTGCCCGCGCATGCGGTCGCCGCGGTGGCAAACAAACCGGCCAACATGGCGCTCGTGGTCGGCAAGGCCAGCGGAGTGAAGAATATTGCCGGCCTCAAGGGTAAACGCATTGGCGTTTCCACGGCGGGTTCGCTCACCGACTGGCTGGCGCGAAACATCGCCGTTGCCAACAAATGGAAGACTTCCGACGTTGAAATCCTGCCCATGGGCGACATGCGGGCGCGGATCGCCGCCATGCGCTCGGGCGAACTCGCCGCCGCCGTCACCTCCGTGCAGGAGGCTTATGAAATCCAGGACAACGGCCAGGGGACGGTGCTCGCCACCTTTGCCGATGTGGTGCCGCATTTCCACACCCATGTGGTGTTCGCCCGTGACGCGCTGATCAAGGGCAATCCCGGTCTTGTCCGCCGGTTTCTGAAAGCGTGGTTCACCATTGCGGCCTATATGCGCGACCACCGGGCCGAAGCCGTGAAGTCCGCCGCCGAAACCATGAAGCTCGATGCCAAAGTCATCGACCAGACCTACCCCATCGAAATCAGCGGCATGAATTTCGATGGCAGTTTCGATCCGCAGGCACTGAACGTGATCCGGTCATCGCTGAAGGATCTCGGCATTCTCGATACGGAGCCGCCGGTCTCGGCGCTGCTGGCGCCCGGATTTGCCCCGGTGAAAGTCAACTGAATCGTGGCGGCAATTTCGGTTCGCGCTGTCAGTCATTCCTTTGGCCTGCCGGGCAAGCAAAACCGGATCGCCGCGCTTAAGAATGTTTCGTTTGATGTCGCGCCCGGCGAATTCGTCACCATCCTGGGTCCATCCGGCTGCGGAAAATCCACCCTGCTCAACATGGTGGGCGGCTTGCTCAGCCCGTCGGAAGGCGCCGTGCAGGTGGACGGGACGCCGGTGCTTCAGCCGTTGCCGGAACGGATCGCCTATGTCTTCCAGGAAAGCACGCTGTTTCCCTGGTACACGGTCGAAGAAAATTTCGCGATTCTGTTGCGCTGCCGCGACGTGCCACGATCCGAATGGAGAACGCGCACGCTTGCCGCGCTGACCTCCGTCGGGATGCAGGACTTCGCCGGGCACTATCCGAAACAGCTTTCCGTCGGCATGCGGCAGAGGATCAATCTCGCGCGCGGGATTGCTTCGGATACGGATATTCTGCTGATGGACGAACCCTTCGCGGCGCTGGACGAACAGAGCCGGATGGTGCTGGGCGAGGACCTTTCGGCACTGCTCGGCCGGACAGGAAAGACCATACTGTTTGTGACGCACAGCCTCGCGGAAGCCGTGTTCCTGTCGGACCGTATCCTCGTGTTGAGCGCGAGACCGGGCCGCGTCAAGGCGACCGTCGCGGTGAATGAACCACATCCCCGGCCGCCCGATTTCATGCTAACCAGCGATTTTTCCGAATTGCGCAACCAGTGTTATGCGCTGCTTCGCGATGAAATTCGCCTCGCTATGGCCGAGGCCGTCGCGTGACGGAAACTTCGCGCCTCTGGCCGTGCGCCATTCAGGGGCTGATTGCAGCCGGTGGCCTGCTGCTCTGGTTCGTCGTCACCCAAAGCGGAGAGGTCAGTCCGCTGTTTCTTCCGGCGCCCGATGCGGTCGTGAACGCGTGGGTCGCGCTGGTGCGAAGCGATGAATTCTGGCCGGCCGTTGGCGTCACCCTGACCACCATCGCGGCGGCTTACATCCTTGCCGCGGTGGCGGGCCTGTTGACCGGCTGGCTGATCACGCGCTCACCACTTCTCACACGCGCTTTCGAACCGCTGGTGAGCGGGATTTTCGCCATTCCGATCACGCTGTTCTTTCCCCTGTTCATTCTGTTGTTCGGGATTGGGCAGGAATCGAAACTCGCCTATGGCGCGGTGTACGGATTTTTTCCCGTCGCCCTGAACACGATCGCAGGCTTTGCCCATGTCGATCGTCGCCTCGTGGATGCGGCGCGCTGCATGGGGCTCAGCCGCTTTGGCCTGTTCCGGCACGTGCTGCTGCCCGCCGCCTCTCCGGTGATCTTCACGGGTTTGCGCGTCGGATTTTTTATCTGCTTCGCCTCCGTGCTCGGCGGCGAAGCAATCGCTTCCGCCGCCGGCATTGGCCACAACATCGCGCTATCCGCCGAACTGTTCGAACCCGCGCGCATGTATGCCTGGATTGTCTGCGTCGTTGCGGCCGCGCTTGTCCTGACGGCGCTGGTCTCGACCATCGAGCGCAGGTTCCGGGATTCATGAGCGGTCCGGCCGCAGGCACAATCGCAGAACTGGCACCTGCCCGCAGACGCGTGGCGGCTGGCTGGTTGCACGGCAGCGCGGCGCTGCGCTGGGGAACGCTCATCACGATTGCAGTGCTCTGGGAAGTGGCTGCGCGATGGTCGGGGAACAACGGCCTGGTTGCTCCGCCAACCGCCATTCTGCGCGCGCTGGTGACGCAAATCCTGCCCGACGGGCAAATCCGCGCCGCGTTGATCGTCGCGGTCGTCGAGATCACTGCCGCCTATGCCATTGCCGTCGCCGGCGGTTTTCTGATTGGCGTCGCCGTGGGCTGGACCCGGCTGGGCCGCAACAGCCTCTTTCCCATCGTGCTGTTCTTTTATGCGATTCCGCAGGTCGCGTTCCTGCCTTTGTTCGTCCTGGGCTTTGGGATTGGCCCCGCGGCAAAAATCGCCTTTGGTTGCAGCCACGGGATTTTTCCGGTCATCGTGAATACCATCGCGGGCATGCGCAACATCAATCCCCAGTATGTTTCCGCCGCCCGCTGCATGGGCATCAGCCGCGCCGGAATCGTCCGGCACGTGATTTTTCCGCACATCACGGGCAGCTTTTTTGCCGGCCTGCGCCTGTCCATGACCATGACCATGCTCGGGGTCATTCTCGCCGAGCTTTACGTTTCAACGGCGGGGATCGGTTATTTCACCCGGCAGTTTGCGGATACATTCGATCCCGCGCCGCTGTTTGCGCTGATTTCCGTACTCACCGCCATCGCCATCGCCATGAACGCGATGGTGCGGTTGGCGGAGCGGCACTGGTTGCGCTGGAAAGGCTGAACGACCGAATGAACATCGCCGGTACGGATATCGGAGGCACCTTTACCGATCTCGTCGCATGCGCCGGCGGACGAATCGTGACCTCAAAGACATCGACCGTGCCTGCCGATCCTGCGGACGGCGTGGTGGAAACGCTTCGGCTGGCGGGCTGCGAAATGCCGGCCATGGCGGAAATCCTGCACGGTTCGACCATCGCCATCAAGACGGTGCTCGAGCGCAAAGGCGCGCGCACCGCGCTCATCACCACCAAAGGCTTTCGCGACATTTACGCCATCGGCCGGGGCAACCGCATCGAAGCGTTCAACCTTTTTTTCCACCGTCCGAAACCGCTGGCGGAGCGCAATCTGACCTTCGAAGTGCCGGAGCGCATCGACGCCGGCGGCAACGTTCTACTCGCGCTGGATGAATCGGCCGTTGAGAAGCTTCTCCCGGCCTTGCGCGAGAGTAAGGTCGCAGCGATTGCCGTTTGCCTGCTCCATGCCTACGCCAATCCCGGGCACGAACGGCGGCTGGGTTCGCTGTTGCGCAAAGCCCTGCCGGAGGTTTTCGTCACGCTGTCGCACGAAATCCTGCGCGAATACCGCGAATATGAGCGGACCTCGACCACCGTCCTGAACGCCTATGTCGGCCCGCGCGTGAAAACCTATCTCGGCCGGCTCGAAGACCGGCTGCGGACGGAGCAGTTTCCCGGCAAGATTCAGATCATGCGCTCGAATGGCGGCATCATGTCGGTGGGGCTCGCCGCGACCCAGCCGGTCGCCATGATGGAATCCGGACCGGTGGCCGGAATGATTGCCGCCGGCCGGCTCGCGCGCGACCTGTCGCTGGAACGCTGCATTGGCTTCGACATGGGCGGCACGACCGCCAAAACCTCGTTGATCGGCGGCGGAGTTCCGGCAATCGAAGATGGCTATGTCATCGGTGGTGCGGCCAGTGGTCAGCCCATGCAATTGCCGGTCGTGGACATTGTGGAAGTCGGCGCCGGCGGCGGCTCGATCGCCTGGATCGACGCCGATCGCGGGCTGCATGTCGGGCCGCAAAGCGCAGGCGCCGATCCGGGCCCGGCGTGCTACGGAAAGGGCAATACGCAGCCCGTGGTCACGGACGCGAATCTGCTGCTCGGCCGCATCAATCCCGAACGCTTCCTGAACGGCGAGATGCGCCTGAATGCGCGGCTTTCGGAGCACGCAATCGCAACCATCGGAACGCCGCTGGGTCTGAACGCAGGCGAAGCTGCGCTGGGAATCGTGCGGATTGCCGATGCCGCCATGTCGCTGGCCGTGCGGGCGGTTTCGGTAAACAAGGGCGTGGACCCGCGCGACACCGTGATGATTGCGTTTGGCGGCGGCGGCCCGCTGCATGCCTGCGCGATCGCGCGCGAAATCTTCATCCCGAGAGTCGTGATCCCGAAACTGCCGGGCACTTTTTCCGCGCTTGGCATGCTGATGGCGTCGTGGCGGCAGGATTTTGTCCGTACCCTGATCGGCAGGCTGGGCAGCCTCGGCGCAGAAGCCGTGAATGCGGTGTTTGGCGAGCTTTCGGCCGCCGGTGAACAACAGCTTCAGCGCGAAGGAATTGCGCGCAACGAGGCCGAATTCGGCTTCTTCGCGGATTTGCGTTACTTGGGCCAGGAACACGCGATTCCGGTGCCGGTCACCGGACCCGGCATGATGACGGGCGACATCACCCGCCTGCGCAACCTGTTCCACAACGAACACGCGCGACGCTACAGCCAGTCCGCGCCAGACGAGTCGATGGAATGCGTGAGCCTCCGATTGGTTGTCACGTCGCCCCGGCGTGACAGCATCGCCGAAAATTGGCTCGCGGAACCGTGGCGCCCCGAATGTCCGCTCGAGGAATCATGGCGGGAGGTCGTGTTTACCGATCCGCTGGCGCCGGTCAAGGCACGCGTGTTGTGGCGGCCGTCCTTACCGGCGGGAATGGTGATTGAAGGTCCTGCGGTGATTGAGGAGCCGAACGCAACCACGCTGCTTCACCCCGGCGATGTCGCGGAAATTCATACAGCGGGGCACATCATGATCGCAGTCGGACAGGAGAAAGCGGCGTGAGTCATCCGCATCCCGTGACCGTCGAAGTGGTCCGCAACGCCGTCGTCGCCTATGCGGACGAGATGGCCAATGTGCTGGCCAACTCCGCGTACAACATGATGATCTATGAAGTGCGCGATTATTGCTGCGGATTACTCGACGCCTCTGGGGGAATGATCTCGCAAAATCGCGGTGGACTGCCGATTTTTCTCGCCGATCTCGGCCCTGCGGTTGCGGATGGCATCACCCGTTATGGCCTCGACGGATTTGCGCCGGGCGACGTCATGATCATGAATCATGGCGGCGTTTGTGGTCAGCATCTCAACAATGTCGTGGTGTACGCGCCCTGTTTTCACCAGGGGCGGATCGCCGGATTTGCCGCAACCCGCGCGCACTGGGTCGATATCGGCGGCGTCCGTCAGGGCTTTGGCTCCAGCGCGACAACGGAAATCTTCGGCGAGGGCCTGCAACTCCGGTCGTTGAAAATCTACGAAGCCGGCCAGCGCAACGAGACACTCTGGCAAATCCTGCGCGACAACATCCGCTTTCCGGAGGCGAGTCTCGGCGATCTCCGGGCACAGATCGCCTCCTGCAACGTGGGCGTCCGCCGCTATAGCGAATTGCTGGCGCGCTATGGCCGCGACACGGTGGAAGCCTGTGTCGCCGTGGTATGGGACCAGGCGGAATCCGCCGCGCGCCGCGTCGTCGAAACCATTCCCGACGGCGAATATCAGGCCGAAAGCTTCCTCGACAACGATGGCCGGCATCTGAATGAGCGTCTGCGCATCAAGGTTAAGGTGATCGTCCGCGGCGCGAAGATGACGGTCGATTTCAGCGACATGCAAAAACAGGTGGCCAGCCCGCTGAATTCCGGCAGGTCTGGCGGAATCGCCGCGGCGCGCGTGGCGTTCAAGGCGCTCACCTCGCCGGCGCTGGATGTGAATGAGGGCTG
>JANWHR010000300.1 GCA_025450355.1 Micropepsaceae bacterium | reverse complement strand
GCGTTTCTGGATCTGCACAACATCGGCAAGGAGCCGCCGGAACCCGACGACGGCAACGCCGGCCTGCTGGCGAAAAAGGGTGACGAGCACGAACTGCGCTGCCTCGCCGCGTTTCGTACGGAAGACAAACAGGTTGCGATCATCGACAAGCGCGGCACCATCGATCAGCGCCTTGTCGAAACGCGCGCCGCCATGCAGGCCGGGGCCGAAGTCATTTATCAGGGCGCGCTCAGCGACCATGGCTGGCTGGGTTTTTCCGATTTCCTCACGCGCGTGCCAATGCAGACGCGACTGGGCGATTTCGGCTACGAAGTCTCTGACGCCAAACTTTCGCGCAGCGCCAAACCCAAACATGTGGTTCAACTCTGCGTCTATGCCCGCCTGCTCGAAAGCGCGCAGGTGTCGCTGCCGCAACGCGTCACCCTGCTGCTGGGCGACGGCACAAAACCTGATTTCGCGCCGGCCGATTTCCTTTACTACTCCGATCTTGCGCGGGAACGGCTTCGCGCTTTCGTCACCGCGCCGCCCGCCGATTCCACGCCGGAGCCATGCGCCCATTGTTCGGTCTGCCGCTGGCGCGCGAAATGCGAGGCCGAGTGGGAAACGACAGACCATCTTTCACTGACCGCCAACATCACCCGCAACCAGATCACCAAACTCCGCAGCGCCGGAATCGACAGTGTACGTGCGCTTTCGCTTGCGCCGGGCAAAATCCCCAACCTGCAGCCGGAAACGCTGGCCAAACTGAAACAACAGGCGCGGCTGCAAACCTTCAGACGCGACACCGGCCAAAACAGATACGAAATCCTGACCACTCAGCCCGGCAAGGGCTTTGCCCGCTTGCCGAGGCCCAACCCAGGCGATCTTTTCTTCGACATGGAAGGCGATCCGCTGCTCGATGGCGGGCTGGAATATCTCTTCGGTTTCGCCTTGCGTGATGGCGGCAGCATCGCGTACCGCAGCTTCTGGGGCCATTCACGCGCGCAGGAAAAGACCGCGTTCGAACATGCGGTGGATTTCATCACCGCGCGTCTCGGCCAATTCCCGGCCGCGCACATCTATCACTACGCCGCCTATGAAGAGAATGCGCTGAAGAAATTGTCCGTTCTGCATGGCACGCGCGAAAACGAAATCGACAATCTGCTGCGCAACCACAAACTCGTCGACCTGTTCCGGGTGGTGCGTGAGGGAATTCGCGTTTCCGAACCGTCCTATTCCATCAAAAATCTGGAACATTTCTACCTGCCGCCGCGCGAAGGTGCGATCAGGGGCGGCGGCGAAAGCGTGGTCATTTATGAACAGTGGCGCGAGTTGCAGGAGCCGAAGCTTCTACGGGATATCGAGAACTACAACCGCACCGATTGTCTCTCCACCCTGCGCTTGTGCGACTGGCTGCTGACACTCAGGCCCGCAGACAGCGAATGGTACGACCCCGGCCGCGAAAAGCCTGGCGATGAGGCTCCGGAACAGCGCCAGGAGGCAGAACAACGGCGCCAGCAAATGGCCGATGCGTTGCTTCGCGGCGCGCCGGAAGGCGAGCGCGATTTCCGCGAACTCGTGTCACAGCTGCTCGAATTCCACCGCCGCGAAGCCAAGCCACAATACTGGGCCATGTTCCACCGCCAGGAGATGACGGACGAGGAACTGCTCGAGGACGCGGAATCCATCGGCTGCGTCGAACCCGACCGCAGCCGCCGCCCTGAGCCCGTTGCGCGCTCTGCCATCCGGCATTTCACCTTCCCGGCCCAGGATTACAAGCTGCGCGAAGGCGGCACGCCGCTGATTGCAAGCACGCTGCAACCCGCGGGCGAAATCGTCGCGCTGGATGACGCACGCCGCAGCGTCTCGCTGAAAATCAGCAATGCGAATGCGCCGGACTATGGCGCGAGATTCTCCCTCATCCCGGGTCATCCCTATGACACGAGGATTATCCGCGCGGCGGTCTATCGCTATGCCGCAGACGTCGTCGCCTGCGGCCACAAATTTCGCGCGATCACCAGTTTCCTGAAGCGAGAACCGCCGGCAGTCACCGGCGTGACGCGCGGCGCCCCCGTGATCAGCGGCGAAACCACGACGGATGCGGCGGTCAAGGCGATCGCCGGTCTGCGCGACTCCTGTCTGCTGGTGCAGGGGCCTCCGGGCGCCGGTAAAACCTGGACCGCCTCACATGCCATCGCTGCGCTGCTGAAGGCGAATAAACGCGTCGGCATATCGTCCAACTCGCACAAGGCCATCAACAAGCTTCTCGAAGGCGTTGTGAATTGCGCGACGGAACAGAAGCTCCGGTTTCGCGGCGTCCGGAAAATCTCGGACGGCGATCATGCATTCGACAGCGAATTCATTGAGAACACCAAGAGCGCGCAAGCGGCCTCTGCCGCCGCCTATCAGCTCGTCGCCGGCACGGCGTGGCAATTTGCGCGCGAAGACATGGCGCCGCTCGATTGCCTCTTCATCGACGAAGCGGGCCAGGTGTCGCTCGCCAATGTCATCGCCTCCGGAACCTCGGCGCGCAACCTGGTGCTGATCGGCGATCAGATGCAGCTGGCGCAGCCGACGCAGGGTGTGCATCCGGGCCGTTCCGGGCTTTCGGCGCTGGAATATGCGCTGCAGGACCACGCCACCATGCCCCCGCCACTGGGCATCTTTCTGGGTACAAGTTGGCGCATGCATCCGGATGTTTGCCGTTTCATCTCGGATGCGTTCTACGAATCCAGGCTGCACGCGGCGGCAGACACCAAAAATCAGCGGCTCGTGCTGGCCACAGACGCCGATCCGGCGCTGAAGCCCACCGGCCTTTCTTTCCTGGAAGTCGCACATCGGGATTGCAGCCAGTCCTGTCCGCAGGAAGCCGAACGCCTGGGCGTGGCCTATGCCAGCCTGCTGAAGCAAAGCTGGATCGACCGGCACGGCAAACAGCATCGCATCACGAAAGAGGACATTCTGGTCGTCAGCCCCTACAACATGCAGGTTGATCTGCTGTGCCGCACGCTGCCGGATGGCGCGCGCATCGGCACGGTGGACAAGTTCCAGGGTCAGGAGGCAGCCGTGGTGCTGATCTCGATGGCGACCTCGTCGCATGAGGACCTGCCGCGCAATATCGAATTCCTCTACAGCCGCAACCGGCTGAACGTGGCGATTTCCCGCGCGCGCTGCTTCGCCGTGATCTTCGCGTCTCCGCGACTTCTGGAAACGCCGTGCAACACGATTGCGCAGATGCGACTCGTCAACGCCCTCTGCCACGCCTGGACCTATGCCCGCGAAGAGAAGTGAGAAACGAAGCCGCTCTCTCCACTCCTCGTTTCTCTCCACTCGCTTCTCTTTTTACGGGTCGAGGACGATGTCCCAGTAGAGATAGTCGGTCCAGGAATCGTGCAGATAGTTGGGTGGGAAGTGCCGCCCATTGTTCTGCAGTTCCGCCACCGTCGGTTTGTGCGGCGGAATGCGGGGATGCATGCCCGCGCGATGCGGCAGATGCCCGCCCTTCATCAGGTTGCAGCCGGCGCAGGCGGTCACGACGTTTTCCCAGGTTGTGCGCCCGCCGCGCGAACGCGGCACGACGTGATCGAAGGTCAAATCATCCCGGGCGCCGCAATATTGGCACTGGAAGCGGTCGCGCAAAAACACGTTGAACCGCGTGAAGGCCGGATTGCGCATTGGCTTGACATAAGTCTTCAGCGACACCACCGACGGCAGCTTCATCTGGAACGAAGCTGAGCGCACGACCCGCTCATATTCGGCAACGATGTTCACGCGGTCGAGAAAAACCGCCTTGATGGCGTCCTGCCAGGACCACAGCGACAAGGGGAAATAGCTCAACGGACGATAGTCCGCGTTAAGCACCAGGGCCGGGCAATTGTCCGGAAGGCGCTCGGCTAACACCGCAGGAATTCCGTACTGAAGGCGTAATTCTCCTCAATCCGGCAATGACTTGGCAGGCAATCTAGCGGCTGGCGCGGATCAGTTCCAGTGCAACTTCAGCGATTCGCGTGTCCAAAGTGTGACAACTCCAACCTCTGCTGTCATGTGTGGAGGTTATTCCGGAGCGATCGTGACCTTGATGCCTTCGAGTGCCGGGTCGCAGCGGATCTGGCAC
The DNA here is from genome assembly GCA_025450355.1 of Micropepsaceae bacterium. Taxonomy (GTDB): domain Bacteria; phylum Pseudomonadota; class Alphaproteobacteria; order Micropepsales; family Micropepsaceae; genus CAIYRG01. The sequence continues at coordinate 2,867 of JANWHR010000300.1, read as the reverse complement.
GAAAGCCGGGAATTCGACTCCACGGCCACCGCCATGTCGAGCATGTCCAGTTCCTCCGGCGACGGAGGACTGAGCTTTCCGAACCATTCCTCATCGACATAGACGTGACACGTGGCGCAGGCGCAGGCGCCGCCGCATTCCGCGGCAACCGGAAGCCCGGCGTCGCGCAACGCCTCCATCACCGTCCAGCCGATGGTCCCTTCGACGGTGTGCTCCACGCCCTTGCGGTCTATGGCAATGATTTTCATTCGAAACGTGCTTTTGTTACTGGCACCGTGGCCCCCTTCGTCGCCTGCGGCGACACCTCCCCCACAGGCGGGGGCAGAAAGGGTTACGCCACGCCGAGCTTTTTCTGCAAGCTCGAAGAGGAGGTGGTGTACTGGAAGCGCAGTTTCTCGTTCGGCCGGCAGATTTTGAATGCCGCCTGCGCCATCAGCGCCGCTTCGTGAAAACCGGAAAGGATGAGCTTGAGCTTGCCGGCATAGCTGTTGATGTCGCCAATGGCGAAAATTCCCGGTGTCGAGGACTGGAATTTCGCGGTGTCCACCGGAATCAGGTTTTCATGCAGGTTCAGCCCGAATTCCGCAATCGGCCCCAGTTTGATGGTCAGACCAAAGAACGGCAGGAAGGCATTCGCGCCGTGCCGCCATTCCTTCTTGTCGGCACCGGCCAGCGTGACCGCTTCGAGCTGACCGCCCGCGCCATGCAGCGCCTTCACGCTGGCGACATGGAAGTCGATCTTTCCCTCGGCCACCAGTTCCCGCATACGGGTCACACTGTGCTGCGCGGCGCGAAACCCGTCGCGGTGATGCACCAGCGTCAGGCGCCGCGCCACGGGCGCGAGATTGAGGGTCCAGTCCAGCGCCGAATCGCCACCGCCCGCGATCAGCACGTCACGGTCGCGCATCGCCTCGATCCTGCGCACAGCGTAGAAGACCGATTTGCCTTCGTAATCCTCGATCCCCGCGATCGGTGGACGTTTGGGTACAAAGCTGCCGCCGCCCGCCGCGATCACCAGAACGGGCGCGACCAGCACCGTTCCGGCGTCGGTCGAAAGCTGCCAGCGGCCGTCCTCCAGGCGGTGCAGCGCACTCGCCATTTCGCCAAAATGGAATTGGGCGCCGAACGGCCTGATCTGCTGCGTCAGCCGGTCCGTCAACTCCTGCCCGGTCACCAGCGGAATTCCCGGAATGTCGTAAATCGGCTTTTCCGGATAAAGCTCCGTGCACTGACCGCCAGCGCGGTCGAGAATGTCCACGAGGTGGCATTTGAGATCGAGCAGTCCCAGTTCGAACACGGCAAACAGCCCGATCGGCCCGGCGCCGATAATGATTACGTCCGTTTCCGCCCGTTCCGGCGGAGGATTAACCGGCGTCATGCTGTTCATTTTACAAACGCTTCGTGTAATTGGTGTGGCTGTGCGCTGACTTATATGTAGAAATGGCCGGACGTGCAACGCGACAAGCTGGCTGCGGCGCGGCCCCCCTCGTCGCTTCGCGACACTCCCCCCGTAAACGGGGGAGAATTTTATGCGGAGATGGCGCGGCGGCCCTTCTCAGTCAGCTTGCACACCAGCCAGTCAGGTTTCAAAGGATTGACGAACCACGGCTGGACCCAGCCATTGGCCAGACAGGCGCGCACGAGCGACGCATCGACGCGCTGGCCATTGCTGTCGAACAGCGGCAACTTGCCGCCGGGTTGCGAAAGTCCACGGGTCAAATACGACCGTTCTTCCGGCGAGGGATAGCCAGGAAAACGCGCAATCTGCGCGCCTTGAAAACCCGCGGAGTGAAATTGCACGGCATCGAACCGGGCGCCCATCCGGTTTGCTCCTTAACCCCGCGTTAACCTTATTGTGCTTCCCGGCCGCCGTCGAGAGCTTCGTACCGCGGTTTCCCGCCCGCGGCCTAAATCCTCCGGAGCCGCGCGGCGTAGAAACCATCCATGCCGCCCCTGTCTGCCCAAAAGGAGGGTAGCGTCCGGAAATCGCCGCTGCGTGTAACGAACAGCGGATCGGGAACCTGTTCCGCCCTCACTGTCTCGCGCCGGAACGCGGCATTGCGCGCAAGAAATGTCTCAACCTGTTCCTCACATTCCTCGGGTTCGAGCGAACAAACCGTATAAATGAGCTGCCCTCCGGGTGCGGTCATTTCCGCCGCCGCATCCAACAGTTCCTGTTGCAAACGTGCGCAAATCTCCACATCGGCAGCACTCTTCAGCCAGGGCAGATCGGGATGGCGCCGGATGGTCCCGGTCGCCGTGCAGGGCGCATCCAGAAACACGAATGGTGCGGGCAAGGGTGGGCGCCAGTCACGCGCATCCGCGGCGATCAGCTCTGCCGAAAAACGCAGCCGCGAAAGATTCTCGCTCAACAATTTCAGCCGCCCGGGTGCATGGTCGAGCGCCGTCACGCGGGCGCCACTCGCGCAGAACTGCGCGGTTTTTCCGCCGGGCGCCGCACACAGGTCGATGACCCGTTGCCCCGCCACGCCGCCAAACAGCTCCACCGGCAGCGACGCCGCAAAATCCTGCACCCACCAGCGTCCCTCCCGATATCCGGACAGTTCATCCACGCGGCCGGCGCGCCTGATCCGCGATCGCCCGGATGCCAGCGACACTGCATCCGGAATTGATGGCGGATCGCCAGAAAAACTCAGGTCCAGCGGCGGAATCATGAGGTGCGCGCTGGCAATGGCACGCGCCTCCGCCTCACCATAAGCGTGCAACCAGCGCGGCCACAGCCAGTCCGGCGTGTTCAGCGCCGCGGCATCCTGCACGGTGATCACGCCCTCGCCTTCACGCGCGATCCGCCGCAGCACCGCATTGATCAGCGGTTTGAAATGCACCGCGTTGTGGTCAGCCTGCGC
>JANWHR010000299.1 GCA_025450355.1 Micropepsaceae bacterium | reverse complement strand
TACAATTGTGATTGCCGGGGTTGTGTTCGTTACGTTTGGGAGAGTCCGTTATGACAACCACTCCGCTCGGGCCGCAGCGCGATCCGACCGCCCCCGCCATCATCGATCCCTGGAAACTCCGCGATCTGCTGATCGTGGGCATCGGTTTGCCGGTGCTTTTTGGCGCAATGTTCTTTGCGTTCTTTTTCGGCCTTTCGAACATGAATTGAACAAAGGACCTGCGACGCACAAAGCGCGGCTCTTGGCGACCCCGGCTGGATTTGACGTGCCACCAAACTTTCGTTCGGCAGCAATTGGAGTCTCGGGCATTGTTTCGCCTTGCGCGGGTGGAGCAAGCGGCCGGAGTACGGAGCCGTCGGGGAGCGCGTCGCCGCCCCGGCGGTATTCCGGAAAGAACCGCTTGACAGCGCCATCAAAAACAAAAGCATCATCGATCAGCGCATTTCAGGGAACGCGTGCATGCCGGGAACAAGTTTGGCGAAAATAATTGCACTCGTGGCGATTTCGATCGCCGGCGTCTCCATGACATTGCATGCGGGGGCTGCGCCGCAAACAAATACTGCTCCACCCGATCTGTCGGGCGGCCAGGCCGCCTGGTATCACTTTGGCCCGGAGATCGGCCCGGTGCCGGGCTTCCCCGGACCCGGACCGGTACACGACGACCCGGCATATCACCACGTTAACAATACCGAAGACGGCCAGGCCAGCTACCGCATCGCCGATTTGTCCGACCCCAATCTCACCGATTGGGCAAAGGGCATCATGAAGAAAGACAATGACGAAGTGCTGCACGGCAAGCCGGCCTATCTGGCGCACCAGTCATGCACGCCGGCAGGCGTCCCCGATTTCGACATGGTGCGCGGCGCGCGGCCGATCTACTTCGTGCAGACGCCCAAAGAGGTATTAATGATCTGGGCGGGGGACATGCAGGTCCGGCACATCTATCTCAACGTGCCGCATTCCAGGAATCCCAAACCGTCATGGTACGGCGAATCCGTCGGCCACTACGAAGGCAAGTCGTTGGTGATCGATACCGTCGGAGGAAACACCAGAACTTTCGTGGACGAATATCGCACCCCGCACAGCGACAAACTGCATGTTCAGGAGCGCTGGACGGTTTTGGACGATGGCAGGACACTGAACATCTCGATGGTGGTTGACGATCCGGCAGCATTCAAACAACCCTGGGCCGGCACGACGAATTTCCGGCGCCGCCAGGGACCCATGATCGAAATCTCCTGCGCCGAGAATCCGACGCATTTCGAGCATTACGACTTTCATATTCCGGTCGCGAACAAAGCTGATTTTTGAGCACCTAAAGCGGCTGACGGATTCTTGCCTGCGGGAGGCGGGGGCGCCCGCTCCACATCGGCCGCCCGCCGGCCGATGTCGCACAAACGGACGGTACGCACGGGCCCTGCATTTCAACGGCCACTGAGCGGCAGGACCATCGCGGAATCTCAAACAATCCCGCGCCAGAGAAAACTGAGATCAGTCGGGCTTTGCGCTCCGACCGATGTACAACGAAACTGAAGAAGGTTACGGTTGCGCGGGGATTGGTTCACTGCCCGCGCCTCATCGAACGGAAGCGAGTCATTTACGCGTAAGAAAGTCTGTGTTGAATGATGGGTAAAATGACGGAACGTTAAACCGTGCCTTTCAGGTGCGAGGGGGAAAAATGAATCCTTATATTGGTCGATTCGCGGCCCTTATGGGGTCCGCGTCGTTGCTGACATTGGCAAATGTCGTAGGGGCGCACGGACAAACCGCGCCGGCGCAAACGGTTCAGACTGCTCCGGAAACGGTACCGGAGCAGGTTCTGATCACCGGCTCGCTGATTCACGGCACGGCAGTGGTCGGCGTGCCGGTTACCAACCTCGGTACGCAGGATTTTCTTCAGACGGGCCAGATCACCATCGACGCTCTCCTGGCCAAAGTACCCAGCATTCAAATCAATCAGCTTGAACAGGCCTCGACCAATGGCAATGTTACGCGCAACACCGAGTTGACCCTGCATCAGTTGGGCGGAACCCGTAATCTGCTGCTGGTGGATGGCATGCGCGTTCCGCTGGACTCCTACGACGGGAGCGTCGTCGATGCCAATATCATTCCGCAACTGGCGCTCGACCGGGTCGATGTGCTGGCTGACGGAGCCTCGGCAACCTACGGCTCGGATGCGATCGGCGGCGTCATCAATGAAATCCTGAAGCGCGGTTATGACGGCGCAGTGACGCTGGGGCGAGTCGGGACCGCCGCCAGCGCCTACGGCGGTGGCGACCTCACCTGGCTCGCGTCACAACTCTATGGGCGCACATGGGACGGCGGCGACATTACCATTACCTATGAGAATTCTGGAGCGAACGCCCTCGCCACGACCGCGAAGCGCCTGAAATATCAGTATACGCAGGATTACACGCCGTGGGGCCTCGATAATGAAACTCCCATCACCTCCTCAACTCCCGGGATAGTTTCGACGGGTAAGCCAAAAGCGAGCAGCGGTAGCGTTTGCAGCAACTGCTATTCCATTCCCCTCGGGACCGGCGCCAATTTCAGCCCGATCAACGGCGGCATCGGCCCAACGGCGCCGGGCAGCGCCGCGCCCTTGACCTGGGCGCAGCTTCTTGCCAATCCCGGCGGGCTCAACGAACACGACTCCTTTGACGTTGGTCAATTGACGGCCCCGACCCAAACCAACGCCGCCGCCGTCACTTTCGATCAAAATATATTTCCGGGAGTCTCGCTTTTCGTCGATGCCTTCTATCACAACCGGCGGTTCAAATATGAAACCCAGGCGACCGGCACCGGCAAAAACCAGCAGCAGACCTTCAGCATTCCAACCACCAATCCCTACTATCCGACGGGCGCGCCGCCGGGACTGCAAACCAGTATCGACCTGACATACTCGGATCCCCAGTTTCTGACCGGCGGCTCAATCGAGAAGCGGGTGGACGGCGGGTTCAATATAGATCTGCCGTACCAGTGGAATTTGAAGCTTTTCACGTCCTATTCCGAAGTCACCCCATTTGCGTTAGAATCCAACATCATCAACGACAACGCGGCCAACGCTGCCCTCGGCAATACCGTTCCCGCACAACCCCAGGCCGGGAATCTTCCGCCGCTCGGGTCCTATACCAAACCTGCCAATATCCCCTATTTGAACGTGTTCTGCGATCAGATCGCGTTCCGCGACTGCAACAGTCCCCTGACACTCGCCTACATGTCTTCATTCCGGCACTATGCGACGAACAACAGCGTTCGCGAAAGCGGCGCCAACTTTGACGGACCGGTATTCGACTTGCCGGGCGGAACGGTGAGAGCCGCCGTCGGCGGGGAAGACACAGCCTATGACTTCACTGAACTGGCCCAAAACAGTTACTCCAGCCAGTCCCCTGGTATTGTAAATTCGCTCACTTCCGCTTTTGCGCGCACCGTGTACTCGGCGTACACGCAGATCAACATTCCGGTGTTTGGCGGCAACTACACGCTGCCGCTCGTCGAAAGCCTGAACTTGGAAGGTTCCTACCGTTACGACAACTACAGCGATTTTGGCGGTGTCAGCAGTCCCAAGGCCGCAATCAACTGGACCCTTGGCGCGGGTTTGACCGTGAAGGCGGACTGGGGAAAATCGTTCCGTGCTCCCTTCGTCCAGGAGTTGTTGTCCACCGCCTCGACCGTCCATGCGACCAACATTTTGGGTGGAGACTCGCGGAACAACACGCCCGCCTGCGGCAAGGTTGGCGGAACGCCGGCACCGGGAAGCGTGGCAGCGATTTTGAACCCGACTTGCTCGGCGGCCCTGCAATATCCGGGCGGGATCGATTTTTCCGGCGCCCCGGTCGCCGGAATCCGCCCAGCCGATGGATTGCCGTCAACGCTCTCACCCGAAACGGCCGTCAACACATCCTTTGGCATCGAGTTCGCCCCGACCTATGCCTTTCTGAAGGGACTTGATGTCCAGGTGACCGATTGGCGGGTCTATATTTCCAACTACCTTGCAAATGGACTCGGCTCTTCGCCCGCGACACTTCTCAACGATCCGCATTACGCCTCGACGGTTATCACGAAATCCAATCCGAATTTTGCGCAGTACGTCCAGCTCCTGGTCAGCAATGTCGGCAGCAACGTGCCGCTCAGTGCCGTGAGCAACATCACATGGATTGCCGATGGCGCCTTCCTCAACAGCGGCTGGCTAAAACTGAATGGCATCGACTACCAGGCGTCGTACGACTTTGACCTGGGCGATTATGGCGCGTTTAATATCGGCACCACCGGAACTTATTATCTGGAGGATCAAACCCAGACCCTTCCCGGTGGTCCCATTACGGACGAGATCCGCTTCAACGGTGTAAACTTCGGGACAACCATTCCGGTTTGGACCATGCGTTCACGTCTCGGCTGGGCGACCGGCGCGTATTCGTTCACCTTATTCTGGAATCACACCAGTCATTTCCAAAGCGAGCAGCCATTGCCCCCGGCACAGTACCTGGCGGTGTTTCCGAACTACTCGGACAAGGAACCGGCGTTCGACAGCTTCGATCTTGTGCTCGGCTATAATACCGGTGACCAGCCCGCCAATGTCTATTTGAAGAACATCGGGATAACGCTCAATATCAACGATTTGTTGGATAAGCATGCTTCCTTCGAATATAACATCGCAAGCGGGGGCAACAGCGCTGTGGCTTTCGTCAACAGTTCGAGCGAATCCTATATCGGGCGGTTCATCAGCATAGCGATCGAGAAGAGATGGTAAAAAACAACACTCGCGGCCCAGGAGGTATCGGTCTGGGCGCTGTCTTCGTCGCCGGTGTTCTGCTCGCGGGAATCGCAGATAGTGCGACATCGGCCGCACCGTCAGACCCAAGGGGAGTCGTGCCCGATCCTGTGACGTCAACCGCGGCGGCAAGTGCAGCCACCGGAATCCCGGATTTTGAAGTCGGCGAAGGGCTCGGCTGGCGTGAGATCGGCGACCTGTTGCTGCCACCGCCGAGCGGCCCGGGGCCGGTTACCCAGGACCCGAAATATCCGTTCAATTTCCGGCTGAACTATCGTGTCGCCGATACCACGAACCCGATCCTGCAGCCCTGGGCGGTGGCGGAGATGCAAAAATCCAACGCGGCAGTGCTGGCGGGAGGAATCGGCTTTCGTCCGCGCGAGCGCTGCCTGCCCGGCGGCGTTCCGGAATTCGATTTCTACGCCCGGGTCGAGGAATATTACTTCCTGCAAACCCCGACGGAAGTCACACTCCTCAATTCGGGTGGTCCCGAGATTCGCCACATCTTCCTGAATGTCCCCCACTCGGCCAATCCGAAAATCGCCTGGTACGGAGAGTCGGTCGGTCATTACGAAGGGGGCGACACTCTGGTCGTAGATACCATCGGTCTTTCGCCGAAAAGTTACGTCGATGATTTCCGCACGCCGCACACCGACAGGTTGCACGTCATCGAGCGCTTCAAATTGAGCCCCGACCATAAGCATATCGAAACGCTGATTACGGTCGATGATCCTGGCGCTTTCACCAGGCAATGGTCGGCAATGCAGCGCTTTAACCTTCAGCGGCGGCCCCTGACGGAAAGTCCCTGCGCCGAAAACAACGAGAACTTCTTCAATTACAAGCAGCCGGCGATGCCGACGTCAGACACACCCGACTTCTGATCCGCGTCCAATTTCAATGCATCTCTGATCAGAGCGTCATGAGATTGAAACGGCTCAAAATCTAACCTCCCCTGGTGGCCACCTGGTGGGGTGCGATTCGACGTGAACTTATCCCGTTTCTGATCGCGTGGGCCGACGGCCCTCAAAAATCAGCTTTGATCGCGGTCGGTATCGGTTCGACGCGTTTGGGATCGGTGGAGAAGGCGAAATTCCCCGGCCCGGATTCGGCGCATGACTGTTCATCAAAGCCGTCCTGCGCCGTGCGGCGCCAGCTATGTGTCTCGTGTACCGGCTGTTTGAAGGTGGCCGGGTCCTCCACGAAGATGTCCGCCATCAGATTCTTGCCGCCGTTGATCATGCGGAAACGTTCCACGACGTGCAGTTTCTCGCTGTGCGGCGTCCGGTAATTGTCGACAAAGGTCTGTGTGTTCTGCCCGATGGTATCGACGACCAATGTGTCGCCTTCATAATGCCCGACAGATTCTCCGTACCAGGATGGTGCCGGGTTCTGCGAGTGCGGCACATTCATATAGATGTGGCGGACCACGTGATCCCCGTGCCACACGATCAACACGAGTTTTGGCGTCTGGACAAAATACATAAATCCCTGATTGACGTCGAAAGTCGGAACCCCGGTCGGCCAGCAGCGGGCTTCGCGGTTGTAAACCGCCTTGCCACTCCTGATTTCATCGATGGTCTTCTTCAGGCCCGCTTTTGCGAAATCGGTGAGATTGGGATTGTCGAGGTTTCCCCACCAAAAGCTCGATTCCTGTCCCGGCTTGCGGTCGCGATTGCCGATATGGGGATGGGCCGGATCGTCGCTCACCGCCTGGGGTCCACCCGGGACAAGGTCGAAAGCGGTGGCGCCTCGCCAGCCGAAAACCGCGCCGCCGAAATTGGGGGTTGCGGTTTGGGCCGGCTGCTGCCCCGATGCGGTTTCGAAGATGGCCACGCTGGCCATGAGCGCCAGAACGGCGGTCAAATTCATTCGTGTCATCATACTGCAGACTCCTATCCCGAATGCCCTCAGAAATCGGCCTTGATCGCAGTGGGGACCGGTTCTACGCGGTTGGGATCGGTGGAAAAGTCAAAATTCCCGGGGCCGGCTTCGGCGCATGACTGTTCGTCGAGTGGACTTTGACCCCGATCGCCGTGCTCATCGTCTGCCGTACGGCGCCATGTGTGCGTAACGTGCAGCGGCTGCCTGAAGGTGGCCGGATCGTCCATGACGATGTCCGCCTTCAGGTTCTTGCCGCCGTTTACCACGCGGAAGCGCTCTACGACATGCAGTTTTTCACTGTGCGGGGTCCGGTAATTGTCGACGAAGGTCTGCGTGTTCTGCCCGATCGTATCGACGACCAGCGTATCGCCTTCGTAATGCCCGACAGACTCTCCGTACCAGGATGGTTTTGGGTTCTGCGAATGCGGCACATCCAGATAAATATGGCGGACAGCATGATCCCCGTGCCAGACGATCAGCACTTCCTTTGGCGTCTGGATGAAGTAGTAGTATCCCTGACTGATGTCGTAAGTCGGAACGCCGGTTGCCCAGCAGCGGGCTTCGCGCAAGTACACGGCTTTGCCGCGCAACACGTCATCGTTGGTCTTCTTGAGGCTCTCCTTCGCGAAATCCGTCAGATTCGGATTGTCGAGGTTCGCCATCCGAAAGGTCGGTTGTTTTCCCGGCCCCCTTTCGAAATTACCGACACGGGGATGGGCCGGGTCGTCCCCCACCGGCTGGGGTCCGCCTGGCACGGCATTAAAATCGGTTCCGATTGAAGACCAGCCGAAATCCGGGCCCGCAAGTTTCGGCATCGTGTCGTGCGGAGACTGTTGTCCCGCTGCGGGCTCGAAGATGGCCACGCTCGCCATGAGCGTCAGGGCGGCAGTCCAATGCATTCGTGTCATCGTTCGGATTCCCATTCCCGCTTGATCAGAAATCAGGCTTGTCGGCCACGGGCATCGGCAGGGCGCCCTTACCGAAGAAATTCACATTGTTTTCAGCACACACGGTTTCCCGCATCTCGCGTTTTTCCCGCCGGAACCGCTGGATCCCCGACCATTGAGTCGTGAAGGCGCCCGGGTCGTCAACCGTGACGAAGTCTTCCATCGACTTGCGGTCGGCGCTGATCTTGAACCGTTCGATGACGTGCAATTTATCGGTGTGTGGCGTGCGGAAATTATCGACATAGCTCTTTGCCGAAATCCCGACCGTGTCGACTACGAGGGTGTCGCCGCCTTCGTAATGACCGATGGATTCTCCGTACCACGATGGTTTCACGTTCGCCGAATGGGGAACATCCATGAAGATCCGGCGGATTTCCGGGCCGTTCTGATTGAAAATGGTGACCTCTCCCCGAGTCTGAAGGAAGAAGAAGGGCGAGATCCGCGCAATCAGGACAAATTCCGGAACCCCGCCCGGCATGCAGCGCTCATTGGGACGAAAGGCCACAGCTCCCGCCAGCACCGCCTCATTGTCTTTGCGCATCTGCTCCGCCGCCCAGGGCTGCAGAATGGGATTGGTGATGTCACCGATGTGATAGGTCGGCATTTGGCCGAGCCGCACGGCGCCATTGCTGCGGAACGGATGCTGTGGATCCTCGGTGACCGGCCCTGGTCCACTCGGCGGCGGCAGGAATTCGTCGCCGATCTCACGCCAGGCCATATCGGGTCCAAGTTGAAAATCGGGGATTTTTGACGCGGCGTCGTCTGCCTCGGCCGAGGCCAGACTACCGGCGTTTCCGGCAATCAGCAGGCCAGCGACGAACGTACGGCAAAGAGAAACACGGCCAGCGGCCGGCCGAAGCGGAGCGAACATCCAGAACCTCCGGAAACTCGTGAATATTATCACCGAAGGCTCTTAATCAAGAAGGGACTGCGATGGCCCATTTGCGCTTCCGAAACGAGGCCAGCCAGCACGAGGCCAGCGTCTGAGTTCACCGCCGAACACCTTCAATCTTTCTCTCGGCTACGCTTGATCGTGCAACCTGCATATGTCACCGCGGACCCGCCAAGTAAAATCGGTATCTCATCCACCCAATCCCGGCGTAGAGTTCGCCCGGTGCAAGTAAATCTCCCATCACCGCCTGCGGCACACCGGCCCTTGGCGGAGGAATCCCCCATTTTGCTTCCTCGGATAGCTTGGAATCCCATGCTCCAGGCCAGCGAACGCTTGGCAGCGGTCCGGGGGCATCAGGAGCGATGGCTTGCGATATGCTAGCCCCGACCAATCCATGCCGCTGAGAATTTCAGCAATCTCGTTGAAATCATTGGCGACCCCGACTGGATTCGAACCAGCGACCTACAGATTAGGAAACGGATTGGTGCGGTATCCGGATATATTCGGATACCGCAGACAGCTTGATTTTACTTGGTTTTCTGCGCACCTTGTGTCCCTGACTACGATGCGATTTCCGCTTCCGTGATGCCCCGGTGATGCCCCAAAACTGGTCCGAGGCCTGTAAGGAAAGGCGAGGGTATTGCGATGCAGGGCAAGATCACGAAGCGCAGCGTTGACGCTCTCACCGCTTCGGGCCGTGACATCACGCTTTGGGATTCGGAAGTGAGGGGTTTTGGCGTTCGCGCGCGCTCCGGCGGTGCCAAGACCTACATCGTTCGTTATCGGCCGGGAGCGGGTGGGCGCCGTGCGCCCATACGTACGCTGACGATCGGCCGTCATGGTTCGCCATGGACTCCGGACACAGCGCGCGGCGAAGCGAAACGGCTGTTCGGCGTTGTAGAAGCCGGAGGCGATCCGGCCGCGGATCTGATGGCGCAACGGGTGGCGCCATCAATCGAGGAGCTGTGCAGTCGCTTCCTCTCGGAGCACTGCGAAACGAAGCTCAAGGCGCGAACGGCGTTCGAGTATCGCAGGCTCGCCGAACGGTTCATCGTTCCAGCGCTGGGCAAACGCAAGGCCGCCGAAGTGACGCGCCAGGAAGTGGCCCGCCTCCATCACAGCATGCACACCACGCCCTACCAGGCGAACCGAGCGCTGGCGTTCATGTGCAAGATGTTCAACCTGGCCGAAGCGTGGGGCATTCGGCGCGATGGCTCGAACCCTTGCCGGCATATCGTGAAGTATCGGGAGCATTTACGGGAGAGGTTGCTCTCGGCCGACGAGCTCGCGC
>JANWHR010000298.1 GCA_025450355.1 Micropepsaceae bacterium | reverse complement strand
TCGAAACGCCCCCAACTTGGTTGGGTTCAAAGTTCCGAAGAGGAATTTTTTACCGCGGCAGTGTCGACGAACCGGTGAGAAATTCGTCCACCGCACGGGCAGCCTGACGCCCTTCGCGAATGGCCCAGACGACCAGAGACTGGCCGCGGCGCATGTCTCCGCAGGAGAAGATTTCCGGCACCGATGTTTGATAAGTCGCCGTATTGGCCTGGACGTTACCGCGCGGATCCAGTGCGACGCCGGCTTCTTCCAGCAGGCCGCGTTTGTTCGGCCCGGCGAATCCCATCGCCAGCAGCACCAGATCGGTCTTCAGCAAAAAGCTGCTGCCCTCGACTTCCTTCATCTGGAAGCGGCCGGATGGGGCCTTTGCCCAATCCACGCGCACACATTCCAGCGCTTCCACCTTTCCGTTCACGCCGACGGCTTTTCTGGTCAGCACCGCCCAATCGCGGTCACAGCCGTCCTCCTGGGAAGAAGATGTGCGCAGCTTCAGCGGCCAGTCGGGCCAGGTCAGCCCCTTGTCCTCTCTCTCTGGCGGCATGGCCAGAATCTCAAGCTGGGTGATGGAGGATGCACCCTGCCGGTTTGCGGTGCCGATGCAGTCGGAACCGGTATCGCCGCCGCCGATCACCACCACGTGCCGGCCCTTTGCGGTGATTGTCCCGCGCGGCGCCGCGCGCGCTTCGTCATCGCCTGCGCCGCGTTTGTTCTGCTGCGTCAGATAATCCATTGCAAAATGGATGCCGGCGAGTTCGCGCCCGGGCACATCCAGATCACGCGGGGCTTCTGCGCCGCAGGACATCACGATGGCGTCGTAGGTCTGCATCAGGGATGAGAGCGGAATCGTCATGCCCACTTCGACGCCGGGGCGAAATTCGACGCCTTCGGCTTCCATCTGGCGCATACGGCGATCGATCAACCGTTTTTCCATTTTGAAGTCCGGAATGCCGTAGCGCAGCAACCCGCCAATGCGGTCGCTCTTCTCGAACAGGGTGACGCCATGTCCGGAGCGCGCGAGTTGTTGCGCGCAGGCCAGACCGGCGGGACCCGAGCCGATCACCGCCACGCGCTTTCCGGTTTTCACCGGCGCGAAATAGGGCTGAATCCAGCCCTCATCCCAGCCGCGGTCCACGATCTCGCATTCGATGGTTTTGATGGTGACCGGGTTGTCCTCGATATTCAGCGTGCAGGCAGCCTCACACGGCGCGGGGCAGATACGGCCAGTGAATTCCGGGAAATTGTTCGTTGAGTGGAGCGTTTCGAGTGCGGCCTTCCACTGCTCGCGATAAACAAGATTGTTCCAGTCCGGGATCAGGTTGTTGACCGGACAGCCGTTGTGACAAAACGGAATGCCGCAATCCATGCAGCGTGCTGCCTGACGCGACACGTCCGGAAAAGGAAGCGGTTGGACGAATTCCTTCCAGTTCTTTTTGCGCGCCTCCGGTTTTTCGTAGGGCCGGTCACGCCGTTCGATTTCCAGAAATCCGGTTGGTTTACCCATTTTAACTACTCCCGGCCTTCAGTGGCCGGTCCCCTCCCCGAAAATGCAATGCATTTTCGGCCCTCCCCCAAGGGGAGGGCAGGCAAGCACTCCTGCCCTGTGCGGAGGTTGTCATTCGGCCGCGGTCCGGCGTTCGGATTGCAGGTCGAGCAGTGCGCGGCGGAAGTCGAGCGGCATCACTTTGACGAAGCGCGTCCGCGCATCGTCCCAGTTCTCGAGGATTTCGCGCGCCCGGCGGCTGCCGGTGTACAGCAGGTGGCGTTCGATCAGGATCAGCAAACGTTCCGCGTCGAAGCGCAGCGTGTCGCCCATGCCCATGTCGTAAGCCGAAATCGAGCGCGAGCGCGGACGTTCCGGATCATCGGCAGCGCCGGCCGCCGGCAGAACGGGCTCGAGCATCACCATACTGGTGTTGCAGAGGTGCCGGAAGCGGTTTTCCGGGTCATAGACGTAGGCGATGCCGCCCGACATTCCGGCGGCGAAATTGCGGCCGGTTTCCCCCAGCACCGCGACGACGCCGCCGGTCATGTATTCGCAGGCGTGATCGCCGGCTCCTTCGACCACCGCAACCGCGCCGGAATTGCGCACCGCAAAGCGTTCGCCGGCGACACCCTCGAAATAGGCCTCGCCGCAAATCGCGCCATAGAGCACCGTATTTCCGACGATGATATTTTTTGTCGGATCCCGCGGTGCCTCTTTGGGCTGGCGCACCACGACGCGGCCACCGGAAAGTCCCTTGGCGACATAGTCGTTGGCGTCGCCGGTCAGTTCGAGGCTGACTCCGCGCGCAAGAAAGGCGCCGAAACTCTGCCCCGCCGTTCCGGTGAGAAATACCGAAATAGTGTCTTCCGGCAGCCCGGAATGGCCATGGCGCAAGGCAACTTCGCCCGAGAGCATGGCCCCGACCGTGCGATGGACATTCCGGATCAGGCGGTGAATCCGCACCGGCAGGCCCGTTTCAAGCGCCGGTTTTGCCTCCGCGATCAGCTGTTGATCGAGCGCCTTGTCGAGGTGATGGTTCTGCGATTCGCAGTGAAAGATCGCCACACCGGGTTTGGGCGTGACCTGATGCAGCACTTTCGACAGATCGACGCCGTTCGCCTTCCAGTGCTTCAGCACGCGCGCGGCATCAATGCGATCCACACGCCCGATCATTTCATCAAAGCTGCGGAAACCAAGTTTCGCCATCAGCTCCCGCACTTCTTCAGCGACAAAAAAGAAATAATTGATCACGTGTTCGGGCGTGCCGGTGAACTTCCGTCGCAGAACCGGGTCCTGCGTGGCGACGCCGACGGGGCAGGTATTCAGGTGGCATTTGCGCATCATGATGCAACCGGCCGCGATCAACGGCGCGGTGGCAAAACCGAATTCATCCGCGCCCAGCAGCGCGCCCGCGACAACGTCCCGTCCGGTGCGCAGGCCCCCGTCCACCTGCACGGCGATGCGCCCGCGAAGCCCGTTCAGCACCAGTGTCTGTTGGGTTTCGGCGAGTCCAATCTCCCACGGCGCGCCGGCATGGCTGAGCGAGGTCAGCGGCGACGCGCCAGTGCCACCTTCGTATCCGGCAATCGTCACGTGATCGGAGCGCGCTTTCGAAACCCCGGCCGCGACGGTCCCTACGCCAACTTCGGAGACGAGCTTGACGGAAATCCGGGCGCGCGGATTGGCGTTCTTGAGATCGTGGATGAGCTGCGCCAGATCCTCGATGGAATAGATGTCGTGATGCGGCGGCGGTGAAATCAATGCCACGCCCGGCGTGGAATGGCGCACGCGCGCAATATCCTTGCTAACCTTGTGCCCCGGCAATTGGCCGCCCTCGCCCGGCTTGGCGCCCTGCGCGATCTTGATCTGAAGATCGTCGGCATTGACCAGATATTCGATGGTGACGCCAAACCGCCCCGACGCGACCTGCTTGATCGCCGAGCGCATGGAATCGCCGTTTGGCAACGGCTTGTAACGGTCCGCTTCCTCGCCGCCCTCACCGGTATTGGAACGTCCGCCGATCCGGTTCATGGCGATGGCAAGTGTGGTGTGCGCCTCGCGCGAGATGGAGCCGAAGCTCATTGCGCCGGTGGAAAACCGCTTCACGATATTGGCCGCGGGTTCGACATCCTCCAGCGGCACGGGTGAATCGGACCATTTGAAGCCCATCAGCCCACGGATGGTCATCAAATGCTCGTTCTGCAGGTTGATGCCATCCGCGAAGGCCCGGTACTCCGAAACAAGATTGCCGCGCACGGCGTGCTGAAGCCTGGCCACGGCGTCGGGCGACCAGGCGTGATCCTCGCCCCGCACCCGCCAGGCGTAATCGCCGCCAGCGTCCAGCATCCCGCGATAGATCAGCTTGTTTCCATAAGCATCGGAATGACGCCGCACGCACTCTACGGCGATCTCCCGCAAGCCGACGCCTTCGATCGGGGCGGCGGTGCCCGTAAAATATTTCTCGACAAATACCGAAGACAGTCCGACCGCGTCGAATATCTGTGCGCCGCAATAGGACTGATAGGTGGAGATGCCCATTTTGGACATCACCTTCAGAATGCCTTTGCCGATCGCCTTGATGTAGTTCTTCTGCATCTCGTAAGGCTTCACGGTCAGGCGATTGTCTGCGCGGATCTGCTCCAGCGTCTCGAAGGCAAGATAAGGATTGACCGCTTCCGCGCCGTATCCGGCCAGCGCGCAGAAATGATGAACCTCGCGCGCTTCGCCCGTTTCCACCACCAGCCCGGTCTGCATCCGCAGACCCTGACGGATCAGATGATGGTGAATCGCCGCGGTTGAAAGCAGCGCGGGAACCGGGATGCGTTCGGCCGAGATCGCGCGGTCCGACAAAATCAGGATATTGTTGTCGGCGAGCACAGCCTCTGTCGCTTCCCGGCAGATGCGGTCCATCGCCCTTTCCAGACCATCCACGCCTTCGGAAGCCGGCCAGGTGCAGTCGATCGTAGCGGTCCGGAACGCGCCGTCCAGAAGCTCGGAAATCGCACGGACCTTCTCGAGATCGGCATTGGTCAACACCGGCTGGGCAACTTCCAACCTTTTGTGGGTGCCGGCATCGCGGCCGAACAGATTGGGACGCGGGCCGATGATGGACACCAGAGAGGTGACCAGTTCTTCACGGATCGCATCCAGAGGCGGATTCGTCACCTGCGCGAAGTTCTGGTGAAAATAGTTGTAAAGCAGGTGCGGGCGCTGCGACAGCACGGCAATCGGCCGGTCGGTTCCCATGGACCCGACGGGATCGTCGCCATCCTTGGCCATCGGCTCCAGGAAGAACTGCAGATCTTCCTGGGTGTAACCAAAGGCCTGCTGCCGGTCGAGCAGCACCGAGGGATCGTTGGATGTCGCAAGCAGCGGCGAGTCCGGCAGTTCCGGCAGTTCGTGCAACTTGAACTGCGTGTTCTTCAGCCATTCGTCATAGGGTTCGGCATCCGCAAGGCTGCGCTTGATCTCCTCGTCTTCGATGATGCGGCCCTGTTCGGTATCGATCAGCAGCATCTTGCCGGGCTGAAGCCGCCATTTGCGCACGATCTTTTCTTCCGGGATCGGCAGAACACCCGCCTCCGAAGCCATGATGACGTGATCATCGTCGGTGACGAGGAAGCGCGCGGGCCGCAAGCCGTTGCGATCCAGCGTCGCACCAATCTGGCGGCCATCCGTGAAGGCAATGTCCGCCGGGCCGTCCCAGGGCTCCATCAGCGCGGCGTGATATTCGTAGAATGCGCGCCGTTTGTGGTCCATCTGGGGATTGCCGGACCATGCTTCCGGAATCAGCATCATCATCGCGTGCGCCAGCGGATAACCGCCCGCCACAAGCATTTCGAGCGCATTGTCCACGCAGGCCGTGTCCGACTGGCCGTGCGGGATCAGCGGCCACATCTTGTCCAGATCCGGGCCAAGCAGGTCGGATTCCATCGTGCGGCGGCGCGCGTTCATCCAGTTGACGTTGCCGCGCACGGTGTTGATTTCGCCGTTATGGGCGATGAAACGGTAGGGATGGGCCAGCCGCCACGACGGAAAGGTGTTCGTCGAGAAACGCTGATGCACCAGGGCCAGCGCCGATTCCGTCAGCGGGTTGCGGAGGTCGCAGTAAAAGCTGCCGACCTGCGGCGCGAGCAGAAGCCCCTTGTACACCACCGTGCGGGTTGAAAAGGACGGGATATAAAAATCGGTCAGTTGTGGCAGGCGGTGTTTTTTTGCCAGGTCCCGCAGCGGATTCTGAACCTGTTTGCGGATCGAGAGCAGCTTCCGCTCGAACGCATCCTGGTCCTTTGTGCGCGCGCCTCTGACGACGATGGCCTGGCGTATGACCGGCATCTGCTTCAGCACGGTCAAACCGAGGCCGGCCGTGTCGGTCGGCACGTCGCGCCAGCCAAGCAGCGCCTGACCTTCGACTTTGACAAAATGACCGAAGCGGCGGATGGCAAAATCGCGGGCTCTGAGGTCCTGCGGCAGAAAGCACATGGCGACTGCGTAATGGCCGGGCGGCGGCAGGTTCAGGCCATTCTTTTCCGCCCAATCGCGCAGCAGCCGGTCGGGCGTCTGAATCAGGCAGCCCGCGCCATCGCCAACCAGCGGGTCGGCGCCGACCGCGCCGCGATGGTCCAGGTTCAGCAGAATCTGCAGCGCGTCGCCAATCAGTCCGTGCGTTTTGCGGCCCCTGATGTTGACCACAAATCCGACACCGCAGGCGTCGTGCTCGTTCCGCGGGTCATACAGACCCTGTGCTTCAGGCAGCCCCATCCGTCGTAAAGCCCTAGAGCATTTTCCGCCGAAGTGGATGCCGGTTCGGCGAAGAAAATGCGGCAATTGGAAATATCTAGAGCAATTTTGCGATTCATGAAAATTGCAAAATCGCTCTGGGTCGCGCCGGCCACAGAGGCGCGCCGTTACGCGTGCGAGTAGCAGTCTGTCTGTAATCCCGCAATGCGCTAAATCAGGACAGGCAAATCCTGCACCGGCCTAAGCCAGCGTCCCGCGCAGCTCTGGCTGCCGGCCCATGGCAATATAGCCGATGGCCGCACAAAGCGGCGGTACGGCGGCAACAAGAAAGAGTGTCCGGTTGTCCATTCCCGTGGCAAGCAGCGCACCGCCAATGAGGGCGCCAAAAATCGAGCCGATGCGGCCCACCGCCAAGGCCCAGCCCACGCCTGTCGCCCTGATCGCCGTGGGATAAAATTTGGCCGCCACACCATTGTTGCAGTTCTGCGCGCCAATGGTGCCGATGCCGCACAGGCTCGCTGCCACCAGCGTCACCGGCACGGACGAACCTGCGAGCCCGATCAGGACCACCGACAGGGCTGCCGTGCCAAAGGCGCTGCCCAGAACCAGCCCCGGACCGTAGCGGTCGGTGAGCGGCCCCAGTGCAAACGCGCCAACCACGCCGCCGATTTGCAGCAGCGAGGTTGCGATCACCGCCCATTGGACGGAGATGCCCTGACTGTTGATGGTCGTGGGCAACCAACTCGTCAGGAAGTACAGCTCCATCAGATTTAGGAAGAACAGAAACCAGAACAGGACGGTGATGCCGGCGCGCCCGTCGCGGAAGAGGTCCCGAACCGGGTAGGCGACGGTACGGTGGCCGGGCCGGTAACTCTCCGGCAACGCGAATGCCAGAAGCGGCACAAGAACCAGCGCCATGCCGCCACAGGCCAGAAATACGGATTCCCATCCATGCAGGGGCATCAGATTGGCGGTAATAAATCCGCCGACTGCAGCGCCCAGCGAAAAGCTGACGAAATTTATGGTCACCGCGGAAGCGCGCCACGACCGGGGACTGAATTCTGCCGTCAGCGCGATTGTGTTGGGCATCGCCCCACCAAGACCGAGGCCCGTGAAAAATCGCATCACCGCAAGCGCAGTGATCGAACCCGCAACAACCGTAGCGACCGTGAGCAGTCCAAAAACCAGCACCGACGCCAGCACCACGCGTTTCCGGCCGAGAGAATCCGCCAACGGTGCGATGAAGAAGGTCCCCAGCATCAGCCCCACCAAACCGGAGCTTAAAGCAGGGCTGAGCGCACTCGCCGCAATGTGCCACTGTTTCGCGATCCCGGGCACCACATAGCCCATAAACTGCCCATCATAGCCTTCGACGAACAGGCAGGCGGCGCACAGCGCGAGCGGACCCCAACGAAAACGGTCGGACGCGTCCGGGAATTCGGGATCCAGACTCGCGGTTTGCGCAATGGCGACATCGGACATCAGCGTGAGCGAACCTCTACTCTGCCGGGCTGCGGTAACCCGAGACCTGCCATCCGTCATCGGGCTTCAGCCGCCGGAACCCTAACGCGGAGGAGATCATCAGCAAAGCGACGGCGACGAAAACGATGCGGAAGTCGTTAATCGTGAGCGAACCGGCTCCCGCCAAAGCCGCAAGCAGGCTGGCGCTGATGCCGACCCCAAGGCTTTGCGCCAGCCGCTGGGCCAGCGCAAAAATGCTGGTGGCCTTCGACATTTCTTCCGCAGGCACGTCCGAATAGGCAAGTGCGCCCATCCCGATCATTTGACCCGAGCGCAAGACGCCAAAGGTGAAGAGATAAAGCGCGATCAGGATGTGCGGCGTGGTGGCGCTAAACAAAGCGAAACCCGCCATGAGCGCCGAGCTGAGCCCGATCCCGGAAAGGAAGACCGCACGGAATCCGAAACGCCTGACCAGATGCGAGACCCAGACGCGCATGCTCATGGCGCCGGCGGTATTCAAAAAGGTCAAGAGGCCCGAGTGAAACGGATCGAGTCCGAACCCGACTTGCAGCAGCAGCGGAAGGAGAAAAGGGACCGTGGCAATTCCGGCGCGAATGACGTTTCCGGCGATCACGGCGATCGTAAATGTCCTGCCGCGAAACATTTTCAGATCCAGCACCGGGTTCGGCCGCTGCGCGGCATACCGGCCGTAGAGCAGAAGGATGGCGGCGGCGCCGGCGAGCAGAAGTGCTTCGGTCGGGACCGCGAGCGTCTGCCGGCCGAGATTTTCGATCGCAAACTGCGCCGTGCCAAGGCCACAGGCGATAATCAAAAAACCCGGCACGTCAAAAGCCGAAGGCCGCGGCATTCTGATCTCCGGCACGAAGCGCAGCGCCACCAGAACACCCGCAAAACCGATCGGCACGTTGATGAAGAAATTCCAGTGCCAGGAAAAATAGGTGGTGATGAACCCTCCCACCAACGGGCCCATGGTCGGCCCCAACATGCCCGGAAGCATGTAATAGCTCATCGCTTTCATGAGCTGGTTCTTCGGGAAAGTGCGGGTGAGGATCAGGCGCCCAACCGGCGTCATCATGGCGCCGCCGAATCCCTGCACAATCCGGCTGAGGACCAGCACAGGCAGGCTCTGCGACAGCCCGCAAAACACCGAGCCCAGCGTGAAGAAGGCGATGGCCGAACAAAATACCGGCCGGGCGCCGAAGCGGTCGGCGATCCAGCCGCTGATGGGAATGAAAATGGCGAGGCTGATCAGATAGGAAGTAATCGCGGCGCTCATCTGCGGCGGCGAGACATGGAAGGAGAGCGCCATCTGCGGCAGCGAAGTCGAGATGATGGAGGAATCCAGCCCATCCATGAAAAAGGCGCCGGCGATGACCGTGGGCACGATCCGCGATACCGGTCCGTCGATGGTTTTGAGCCTTCCTGCTTCCAATCCCATATGTACAGGGTCTATGCGAGAGCGATGGGCTGGCGTCAAGCATGACGGGCTTGAACGCAAGCGACGCGCACGGCAGAAGCATTGCGCGTGAGCGAAGGAAACCAATTGCCGGATCTGTCCATTTCGCCGGGTGGCGGCGGCACAATCGAAGTTTTGCTGACCTGCATCCGCATGGCCGCGCGGGATACGAATCTGTACACGTTCCAGCGGCCGGACCGGTCGCCACTGCCCGGCGCCGAACCGGGCGCGCATATCGGCCTCATTCTGCCAAACGGGATCGAGCGGCAGTATTCGCTGATCCATTCCGGGCCGCAGCTGACGGAATATACGGTCGGCGTAAAGCGCGACCTGAACAGCCGCGGCGGGTCCGTCTTCATGCATGATCAGTTGCGGGTCGGATCGAAGCTGCCGATCGTACCGCCGCGCAACAATTTTCCGCTGAACGAAGATGCCGGTCTGGTGGTGTTGCTGGCGGGCGGGATCGGGATCACTCCGATCTATTGCATGGCCCGGCGGCTGATCGAGCGCGGACGCGCGTGGGAGCTTTATTATTCCAGCCGCACGCGGCTGGACGCCGCATTCCTGGACGAACTGGCACAATATCCGAACGCGCATTTCCATTTCGACGACGAGGAAGGCGGCCGGTTTCTGGATGTCGCCGGGATTGTCGAAAATCTGCCGCGACACGCACATCTCTATTGCTGCGGGCCGGCGCCCATGCTCGCCGGTTTTGAGGCCGCGACTTCGCATTGGGCGCCTGAGCAGGTGCATGTGGAATATTTCACGCCGAAATTCGCCGCGGCCCAGGAAGGCGGTTATGTCGTCGAACTTGCCCGGTCAAAACGGGAATTATTGATTCCGCGCGGCAAATCCATCCTTCAGGTGCTGCGCGAAGCAGGCATCGAGGTACCCCATTCCTGCGAAGAAGGCGTCTGCGGCGCCTGCGAGACACGCGTGATTTCCGGAATTCCGGATCATCGCGACACCATCCTCACGGAATCGGAGCGCAAGGAAAGCGCCACGATGATGATCTGCTGTTCCGGCTCCAAAACGCCACGCCTGGTACTCGATATCTGACAACAGGGAGATTTGAATGTCGCTGCTGAAGCTCGCCATCGCTACCACCGATTACGACCACTTCCGGGATTTTCGTCTCGGCTTTGTCAAAGCGGAAGGGATCGACCACACCTGGCTCAATCTCGGACATCACGAGTGTTTTGCGCGCTTCACCGCGAACCGCGAGTTCGATGTCTCCGAACTGTCCTTTGCAAAATTTTCCACACAGGTGACACGGGAGGATTCCGACATCATCGGTCTGCCGGTGATTTGTTCGCGCCTGTTCCGTTTCAGCTCGTTTTACGTGAACAGGAAGAGCGGCATCCGTCACGCGGAGGACCTGAAGGGCAAACGCGTCGGCTCGCCAGAATGGGCACATTCGGCCGCCGTGTACATGCGCGGCTGGCTGCACAATGACATGGGCGTGAAGCTCACCGATGTGCACTGGTATCAGGCGGGCGCCAACGCGCCTGGTCGCGAGGAAAAGGTCGAACTCAACCTGCCGCAGGGATTGCGGCTGACGCGGGTGCCGGACAAGTCCCTAAGCGAATTGCTGGCGGCCAATGAGATCGACTGCGCGATCATTGCGCGTCCGCCGAACTGTTTCCTTGAAGGCCATCCCGACGTGGTGCGGCTGTTCCCGGATTTTCTGGAAATGGAAGAGGAATACTACGAACGGACGAAGGTTTGGCCGATCATGCATATCATTGCGATGCGCAAGGCGGTCCTCGACGAACATCCCTGGGCGGCGCGGAATCTGTTCAACGCCTTCCAGGAATCGAAACGGCGCAGCATCGAACGCATTCTCGATCCGGCCGTGTCGCGCTACCCCATTCCATGGTTGACGACTTATGCACGCCGGATGCGCGATCGCTTCGGCGACCTGTTCCCCTATGGAATCGAAGAAAACCGCCCGACCTGGGAACAGATGGCGCTCTATACGTACCAGCAGGGCATCGCTCACCGGCAATACAGGCCGGAGGAGATTTTCCCCACGGGCATCATGACGAAGGTCATTATTTAAGCGGCCTTGGCTTTTGGCGCGCGAAGAACCATTTTGGAGGCAGCAAATTCCCCCTGAAGGTAACCCATGGCTTCACTGATCGACGCTGCCGGCCGGCCGCTGAAAGGCAAACCGGCCGCCACCAAAAATGACGGCCCGCAGCCGCCGAAGAAGCCCGGCGCAACTGGCGCCCTGATTAAAGACGCGGGCATCGAAAGCTTCGCGGCGGACGTGCTGGAAGCGTCAATGGAAGTGCCCGTCATTGTCGATTTCTGGGCCCCCTGGTGCGGACCGTGCAAACAACTGGGGCCCCTGCTGGAGCGCCTGGTTACCGAAGCAAAGGGCACGGTCCGGCTGGTCAAGGTGAATATCGATGAAAATCCCGAAATCGCGCAGCAATTGCGGATTCAGTCGATCCCCACCGTCTATGCCTTCAAACAGGGCCAGCCGGTTGATGGCTTCATGGGCGCCATCCCGGAAAGCCAGTTGCGGCAGTTTATCGAAGGGCTGACCGGGCCGCTTCCGGCCAGCGGCGCCGGAGAAGAGCCCGATTTGCTGGCCATGGCGGGCGAAGCGCTGGCGAAGCATGATCTTGCGCGCGCGGCGCAATTGTTTGGACAGGTGTTACAGGACGACCCTGGCAATCCGAAAGCGGTTGCGGGACTGGCGCGGTGCTATCTTGAAAGCGGCGATCTCGACCGGGCGAACAAGACCCTCAAACTGGTGCGGCCCGACGGCACGTCCGACGAAAACTATCGCGCGATGGAGGCGGAGCTTTCGCTGAAACAGCGCGCCGAGGCGGCGGGCAATCTCGAACAATTGCGGGCCAAAGTTTCCGCCAATCCTTCGGATCTCGAAGCGCGTTTCGATTTTGCCCTCGTGCTCGATGGCAGGGGAATGCGGGAGCAGGCGATTGATGAACTGCTGGAGATCATCCGAAGCAATCGCAAATGGAATGAGGACGCGGCGCGGAAGCATTTGCTGACGCTGTTCGAGGCCATGGGTCCCAATGACCCGCGCACGCTTGCGGGACGGCGGCGGCTTTCATCGATTTTGTTTTCCTGACCATGTCCGCACCGCGACGCTATCGCAATACCGCCGATTTGCCGCCGGTCATTCCGATTTTCCCGCTGGGCGGGGTCGTGCTGTTGCCGCGCACCCGCCTGCCGCTGAACATTTTCGAGCCGCGCTATCTCGCGATGGTGGATGCGGCAATGGATCAGAACCGGGTAATAGGCATGATCCAGCCGCGCGACGCGGCCGAAGAAAAGTCAAAGCGCCCAGTTCTGGCGCAGGTTGGATGCGTCGGGCGCATCACTGAATACAGTGAAACGGATGATGGCCGGTATCTGATCACGCTCACCGGCATCGCGCGGTTTCACGTCGCACAGGAGCGGGACGTCTCGACGCCATTCCGGCAGGTCACGGCGGATTATGCGCTGTTTTCGGCCGATCTTCTGCAAACGGAAGATCCTCCGATTCCGCGGGAAAGGCTGCTGAACGCGTTGAAGCCCTATCTTACGGGCAGGGCGATGGAGACCGACTGGACATCCGTTGAAGACGCGCCGGCCGAGACGCTGGTGAATGCGCTCTCCATGCTCTGTCCCTTCGCAGCCGGCGAGAAGCAGGCGTTGCTGGAGGCGCCGGGACTGAAAGAACGCGCGGACGTGCTGATCGCACTGCTTGAACTCGCGAATGCGTCCGTAACCCCGGCGGGTGGCAGCGCTTCGATCAATTGAGTTTTGTCAGCTTGACCACGGCTTGAAATGCTTTGCGAGGGCCACGCCCTGACCCTGGTAATTTGATTTGATGCCGGCGCCGTAGAGGCGATCGGGCGCGCCACCGGCCAGGCGGCTGTAATTCAGCCAACCGACGGTCTGACCGTGTTCCAACGTAAATGACACGCCATAGGAACGGACTTC
>JANWHR010000297.1 GCA_025450355.1 Micropepsaceae bacterium | reverse complement strand
GTGCTGTGCTTCCGCGCCGCGGTCCTGCTTTCCCGTCTCGACCGGCGGCAGCAGACTGCCGGTGCCAAGGACCACAATATGGCTGTAGCGTTCCGGTGTCTCGAGGGCGAGTTGCACCGCGGGATTGCCCGCCTGCGAATGTCCCACCAGCGCGGGCTTCGTCAGCCCCAGGGCATCGGCGAATTTTGGCATAAGCCTTTTGCGGAATCCGGCGGAATGATCTTCCGGCACGTCCGACAGGCCAAAACCGGGCTGGTCAAACGCGATGGCGCGAAAGCCAGCTCCGGCCAGCGGGCCCAGATTGCGGCGGAACACATCGGCCGATGATCCGAGCGACGCGCCGTGCAGCAGAACTACCGCCGGGCCATTGCCCTGTTCGATGTAGCGCAGCTTCAGGCCATCGACGGTAACAAACTTTTCGTCAATGCCGGTTTTCGGCTCGGCGTTCATGGCTTCCTCCGCTCCGGCGCTGCTTCACCGCATGAAATATCAATCCAGTTTCCGTCCGGGTCGCTCATTTGCCAGGCGCCGCTCGCGCTGCTGCAGAACAGCGCCTTCCGAACGTCTGATTCCTGGCTTCCACCCATCGGCACGGATGCCAAAAACGGATTTGCGGCCGCAACCTCGGCCACGCGCGTCCTGAACGCGCTCAGGTTTTCCACACGAAAGCCGATATGGTCCGGACCCGGGCGTTTGACCGGCATACCGGCGAACTTTCCCGGCGCCCATGGGAGAATCGAGAGCGTCACGCGGCCATCGCTCAGATGCCAGCCTTCGGCATCTCCGCTGCCGGCCAATGAGAGATCAAAAACCTTCGCGTAAAATTCCGCCACCTGCTCCGCGTTCGGCGTGCGAATTGCAAACCGGTTCATGTACCTGTCCTGCGCCCAACCCTGCGTGGAGATTTCGGCATAAATCTCTTTCCGGGTATCGGCTTCACGCTGCGCGAGATCGAAAATATTGCCATCCGGATCATGCCCGCTGAACGCCGCAAACGGACGGGCCGACGGGCGCCGGACAAGGTTTGATTTCGGAAATTGGCGCAGCATGCGTTCGCGCACCGGCGCAATCTCATCCACGACCATTCCGAAGTGATCGATTCCCTCGACATAGCCATCCCGCCGTGGAATGAGATTGAGACCGGCATAGCCGTCACCGATGGTAACGGCCGATAGCGGACGGTTTTTCGCCGGAGGCTTCAGTCCGAATACCGCTTCATAGAATTTCGCCAGCACAGGATAGCGCGAGCTGATGATGGCGATGTGGTTGATCTGCGCGAACATCACTTTCGCCTATGCCCCTTGCGCGGCCAATTGTGGCGCGCCAACGCCGAGCCTGTTCTCGGCCCGCGCAAGGCCGAAGCACGCCGCCGCCGCGCAAAGCGGCGGCAGTGCCGCGATCAAAAACAGGCGTGAGGCCGGAAGCCCGGCACCGATCAAAATGCCGCCGATCACCGGGCCCAGAATGGAGCCGATCCGGCCCACGCCGTTCGCCCAGCCAATCGCATTGTTGCGGATGAAGGTCGGGTAAAACCGTCCGGAAACAGCATTCAAATTCGTCTGCCCACCCAAAATCGTGCACCCGGCGCCGAAGGTGGCGGCCATCAGCAACGGGATCACATTACCGACCATCCCGATTGCCAGAACGACCAAAGCTCCGGCTGCGAAAGCCACTCCGATTGGCCGAATGCCGCCCTTGTCGAGGAACCGGCTGAGCAGAAGCCCGCCCGCGAGACCGCCCGCCTGCACCAGAACAGACGCCAGGGCGGCCGCGCCACGGGAGACCGCGGGATTTTGCAGAATCGTGGGCAGCCAGGTCACCAGAAACTGCAGTTCCATCAGATTGGCGACGAAGGCGCACCACAGCAACAGCGTGAAAGCCTTGCGAGGACCGGTAAACAGATATTGCGTGCGAAAACCGCTTTTCTTTTCCTCCGCACTGATCAGTTGAACCGCCCCCTGCGGCAGATTCCGGTCCATGCGGCGCAACAACGTGAGCGCGCGGGCGCGCGTCATGGAATTCAGCATCAGGAAGCGCGCAGACTCCGGCAAAAACGCCGACAGCAGGATCGCGCAAGCGGCCGGCAAGAATGCGCCGATCGCAAACATCGACGGCCAGCCAAAGTGGGGAAAAACAAAGGTCGATACTGCAGCGCCGCTCGACGCGCCCGCCTGATATCCGATCAACAACAGCCAAACCACGCTGGCCTGAATGCGTTTGGGAGAAAATTCCGTCCCGAGAGCGATTACCGCGGGCAGCACGGCGCCAACGCCCACACCGGATCCAATCCGTAGCAGGCGCAATTCGCCGATATTTTGGGCATAAACCGTTGCGAGGCTGAATCCGGCCAGAACGATGCAGCCCCAGACCAAAGCCCGCTTGCGGCCCAGCCGGTCGCCAATGATGCCAAAAATCGCGGCGCCGATCATCAAGCCGAGATTACCGGCTCCAAAAACAATTCCCATTTCGGCGCGCGGCACACGAAACGCATCGATGATTTCCGGCGCGGCATAGCCGGGCGCCTGCGCTTCAAACCCGTCCACGAACATCGACAGCAAAAGCAGAGCGGCCAGGCCGAGCTGAAACGCACCCAGCTTCTGGCGTTCAATCACATCTGAAACATCCACAGCCTCAGGCTCGGCCATCACCAACTCCGGCCCTATTCGTCGGTGATATCCAGCCAGTTCCCATCCGGATCCGTCATCTGCAATTTTCCGCTCGCGCTGCGCTGGAAAAACATCTTTCTCACCTCCGATTCGGGACTGCCCCCGAGCGGTACCGGCGCGAGATAGGGATTTGCGCCCGCCACGCTCGCAACATGCTTCCTGAACGACTCGATGTCTTCCACGTGGAAACCAAGATGATCGGGGCCGGGACGTTTGATCGACATGCCCTCAAACACCGGAATGGACCACGGCAGAATCGACAGCGTCATCCGCCCATCGGTCAGGTGATAGCCGGGCGCGCCGGTATCGCGGTTGACCGGCTGAAGCTCGAATACATCGGCATAAAATTCGGCGCATTGTTCGGCATTGGGCGTGCGGATCGCAAATTTGTTGAAATGGCGGTCCTGCTGCCAGCCGCTGTCCACCTGCTCTTTGTAAAGATCGGCGCGCGTGTCGTTCTTCTTCTGGGCCAGATCGAACACGTTCCCGTCCGGATCGTGGCCGCTGTATGCCGCGAACGGCCGCGTGGACGGGCGCTTCACGATATTCGCTTTCCGGTGCTTCTTCTGCATCCGGTCGAGCACCGTGTCGACATCATCGACAACCATGCCGAAATGATCGATCCCGCCAACATAGCCGTCGCGGCGCGGAATGAGCTGCATTCCGACATAGCCGTCGGAACAGATGGGAGCATCGACCACCCGGAAGCTGGAGTACTTCAGCCCGAACACCGCCTCGTAGAATTTCGCGAGCATCTGGTAATTGCGGCTGATGATCGCCGTGTGATTGATCTGCGCAAACATGAAGTCCTCCTAAGGCAAGTTGTCGCCGGCTGCGGCGATTCCGTCCAGATACAGTTCCCAGACCAGCAAATTCCTCCGGCAGGCCTCCACGACTGCATCTTCCACGTGCAGATCCCGTGCGTATTTCGCGATCGTCTGCCAGCCCGTATCGGAGTGCTCGATATCGGCCTGTTCGTGCAGTTCGAAAAAATCAAGCTGCTCACCCTTCAGGTTGAACAGCTTGCCCCAGCGCTCCCGCTCCAATCCGAACCAGCCGTGATCCCGCATCGTTCCCGTGCCATAGCCCGGCACGTTTGCGCGCTCCGCGCATGTGTTGGCGATGGTACCCTCCAGCCAATGCCTGTTCGCCATCATTCCTTCCCACGCGGCCCAGGCGATGAGCGTGCTGTCGAGCGGTTTCGCGGAACGGATTTCCTCCAGCGACAGGCCGATGTGCTGGCCCAGTTCCTCAAGGATTTGCCAATGCGGCCTGCCCCGGCCGTGTTCGTGATCGGCGATGATCTCCTGCGCGCAGGCGCCGATGATCTTCAACCTTGTGTCCCAGTCCGGACAGTTGGTGGCGACCTTGAGCTTCAGCACGGAATTCCGGTGCCGTGTATTCTGACGGTGCTGCAAAACGAAGACGCGGGCGCGTGATTTCGTCATCGGCTCATTGAAAAAGCGCACCCGGCGGCAAAAATCATCCACCACCCGGTCCAGCCGGACGAGCACCTGATCGGACATCGCTATTCCCTGGCGGACCACGGGCCCGGATGGAAAATTGGTTGCAATCCTCACCATTTACGCCGTTTTGCCGGAGAAAACGAGCGCCGCTGTTCGCCCTCCCAAACCTGGTGATACAAGGCCAGGACAGGAAAAGACATGAAACGCGATCCGAACATCCCGGCAGGCACTATCCATCGGCTGATTCTCGAAAGTCGCGCCTTGCACGACAACCCGCCCGGCGACTCGCTGCGCCGGGAAATCCATGTCTATGTTCCGGCGAGTCACAGCGGTAAATCGCTTCCCCTGTTGGTTGACCTCGTCGGCTTTACGGCCGGTGGCCCCGCGCACACCAACTGGCGCAATTTCACGGAGAACGTCCCGGAACAGGCCGACCGTCTCATTGCTTCCGGCAAAATGGCGCCTGCCGTGATTGCGTTCCCGGACTGCTTCACCCGCCTCGGCGGCAATCAGTACATCAACAGCACCGGCATGGGGCGCTGGGCAGACTTCCTGCTGGACGAAGCAGTGCCCTTCGTCGAGCGAAAGTTCGGCTGTGGCGGCACCGGGAGGCGCGGAGTCTTCGGCAAAAGCTCGGGCGGATATGGCGCGATGGTGCACGCATTGCTTTATCCGGATTTCTGGGCTGCCGCGGCCTGCCACTCGGGCGATCTGGGTTTCGAATTGATGTACCTGCCCGAAATGCCGGGCGTGCTGCGGGCGCTGGCCAAGGAACAAAACAATATTCGGAAATGGCTTGAGGGTTTCTTCGCCAAGCGCAAGGTGAAGGACGAGGATATTCATATCCTGATGATGTTCGCGCAGTGCGCCACATTCGATCCCGATCCGGAAGCGTTCATGTGCGTGCGCATGCCGGTGGACCTGGAAACCTGCGAATTCATTCCGGAACGCTGGAACAACTGGCTGGCCTGGGATCCGCTCGTCATGGCCGAGACCCGCGCGGAAGGACTGAAGCGCCTGAAACTTCTGTTTATAGATTGCGGTGACATTGATCAGTACAACCTCGTC
>JANWHR010000296.1 GCA_025450355.1 Micropepsaceae bacterium | reverse complement strand
GTGGAAGACAGCATTCTCTCGGGCGACGCGATTCTAATGAAACGTGAGCTGATCGAAAAAATCGGTGTGCTGGATTTGCGCTTTTTCGGTTATTTCGGTGATATCGATTACGGCATGCGGGCAGATCTCGCGGGCTTCAAATTGATCTGCGCGAAAGGCGCCTGGCTGTTTCATGAGGGGAGCGGTCATGTCAAGAACGAGATGTCGAGGCAGTCATTAACGCTGGATCGGGCACGGGATCGGCGTATGGCGCTGGTGGAATCCGCCTACCGGAAATTCCGGCAGAAATGGAATGTCGAGTCGCCGGAGAACTGGGGCGCGGGCGCCCCGCTGGATTTCCCGCAGATTGCGCGTTCCAATGCGTCGCAGGTTGCGCTGAAATATCCGTTTCCTGCTTCCGTTCTGGATGACATTGAGGTGCTTTGAGTATTGCCATGACAACCGCGCTGATCACCCACCCCGACTGCCTGAAGCACGAAGTTCCTCCGGGTCATCCGGAGCGGCCCGCAAGATTGAGCGAAATCCTTGGTCTTCTCGAAGCACCGGAATTTGCGTCTGTAATCCGAAGAGAAGCCCCGCGGGCCGACATGGCTGCGATCTGCCGGGCGCATGCTGAGGATCATGTTCTTGATCTTCTGGATTCGATTCCCGATACCGGCTTTGTCCGGCTTGATTCGGACACCCTGGCCTCACCGGGCAGTGGCGAGGCGGCGCTGCGCGCCGCCGGCGCCGTGCTGCTGGCCATCGATATGGTGATGGCGGGGGAAGTGAAGAACGCGTTCTGTGCGGTGCGTCCGCCGGGACATCATG
This sequence comes from Micropepsaceae bacterium, assembly GCA_025450355.1. Classification (GTDB taxonomy): domain Bacteria; phylum Pseudomonadota; class Alphaproteobacteria; order Micropepsales; family Micropepsaceae; genus CAIYRG01. Next base: position 4,838 of record JANWHR010000296.1, on the reverse strand, counting down.
CCACCCGGACAGAGGCGATGGGCTTTTGCCTGCTCAACAATGTCGCCATTGGGGCGTTGCATGCGCGCGCGATTCACGGGCTGAAGCGGGTTGCCGTGGTCGATTTCGACGTTCATCACGGAAATGGAACCCAGGACATTTTCTTCGCGGACCCGGATCTCTTTTATGCTTCGACGCATCAGTGGCCTCTCTATCCGGGGACGGGCCGGACAAACGAGACCGGGGCTGACCACAACGTCGTCAACCGGCCGTTGCCCCCTGGCGCGTCCGGGCGGGAGTTCCGCAAGGCATTCGAAGCCGGCGTACTGCCGGCACTGTCCGAATTCGGGCCGGAATTCGTGATCATCTCCGCGGGTTTTGATGCGCATCGTGCGGATCCGCTGGCGCAATTGCAATTGGATGATGACGATTTCGCCTGGGCGACGGAGGCGCTTTGCGAAATCGCGCGGAAGAGCTGCCATGGGCGCGTTGTCTCCGCCCTGGAGGGCGGCTATGACCTTGCCGCAACGGCACGCTCGGCGAGAGCGCATTTGCGCGCGTTGATCGGTGCCGCACCAGGAACCCGGAATGAGTGAAAAAGAAGACGATCTGCCACGAATCGACGAATTGAGCTTTGAGGCCGCGCTGTCCGAACTCGAGGACATTGTTTCCCGTCTGGAACAGGGCGAAGTCGATCTGGAAGATTCCATTGCATTGTATGAGCGTGGGACGGCCTTGAAGCAGCATTGTGAGAAAAAGCTCAAAGGCGCTGAGACCCGGCTGGAAAAAATCGTTCTCGGCGCAGATGGCGCCAAAGGCGCCGAGCCGATGGATTTGTAGGCGAAAGGCGAACCCATGCTGCGTCTGGCGCCGATCGAACCCGCGATCGCGGAAACCGTGACTTTTCTCGATGCCACCCTGGACGCACTGCTACCGCAACCAGCAGGCCCGGAAGCAAGGCTGATGGAGGCGATCCGTTATGCCACGATGGGTGGCACACAGCGGCTTCGCGGATTTTTGGTCCTGCAGAGTGGCAGGCTGTTTGGCGTGGACCGGCGGGCGCTGGGTCGCGTAGCGGTCGCTGTCGAGTGTATCTGCGCAAGTTCCATGATCCGCGATGACCTTCCGGCCGGGGAACCTGGTGACCAAAGGCAGGCGAGGCCGCCGGTGCAGCGTGCATTCGATCCGGCGACGGCGTGGCTCGCCGCCGATACCCTGTTGATGATGGCGCCCGGCCTGCTTGCATCGGCAGAAACTCATGGGGATCCGTTTGTGCGCTGCGACCTGATCGGCAAGCTGGCGGCGGCGGGCGGGGCAGCCGGCATGAGCGGTGGACGGATGATTGACGTCGCGATGGACATTGGGCAACCCAGCCTTGCCGAACTGACGCGCATGGCGCGCATGAAGACCGCGGCCCTTATCACGTTCTGCTGTGAGGCCGGCGCGATCATGGCCAAAGCTTCGGGGGCTGCGCGGCAAGCCCTCATTTCCTATGGCCAGGAACTCGGCCTCGCCTGGCAAATTGCGTCCGATCTTTCGCACTTTGCCGCACAGGACGGGAACGGAACAAAACCCTCCGTGGCCTCCTTATTGGGGTGTGACCGCGCTGCCGCACAAGCCGAAGCCTTGGCCTCCCAGGCCGCTTCTCACCTTGATTTGTTCGACGAGAAGGCCGATCTTCTTCGGGCTGCCGCTTTCTTTGTTGTCCGACGGCAAGCCTAAGTCAAAAATTCGGGGATTCGGGTAATTCGGTGAATCTGTATTCAAAGCCCGCGCTGCTCGATTCAATTCATGAGCCGGCTGATCTTCGGACGCTTCCGGCGGAAGCGCTGAAGGACTTGGCCGACGAGTTGCGCCGCGAGACGATCAATGTCGTTTCCGTGACGGGTGGCCACCTGGGCGCGGGACTGGGCGTGGTCGAATTGACGATCGCGCTTCATCGCGTTTTCGACACGCCGCGCGACAAACTGATCTGGGATGTCGGACACCAGTCCTATCCGCACAAAATCCTGACCGGCCGGCGCGCAAGAATGCGGACATTGCGCCAGACCGGCGGCCTTTCGGGATTCACCAAGCGCGCAGAAAGTCCCTACGACACCTTCGGCGCCGCGCACGCGTCCACGTCCATATCCGCTGGCCTGGGCTTTGCGGTGGCGCGTGATCTGTCGCAGCAGAAGCATCACGTCGTTTGCGTAATCGGCGACGGTTCAATGAGCGCCGGCATGGCCTATGAGGCGATGAACAATGCCGGCGCGATGGGCGAGCGGCTGATCGTGATTTTGAACGACAACGATATGTCTATTGCGCCGCCGGTGGGCGCGATGAGCGCTTATCTCGCCCGGCTGGTTTCCAGCAGGACTTATCGCGGCTTTCGTCACTCCATCAAAAGCGTGACAAAGCATTTTCCGCGTATGTTCCAGGTGGCCGCGCGCCGCGTGGAAGAATATGCCCGTGGCTTTTGGATGGGCGGTACGTTGTTCGAGGAACTCGGCTTTTATTACGTTGGGCCGATCGATGGCCATAACCTCGATCATCTGATTCCAGTTTTGGAGAATGTCCGGGACACGGATACCGGGCCAGTGCTCGTGCATGTTGTGACGCAAAAGGGCAAAGGCTATGCGCCTGCCGAGGCATCGTCCGACAAATTCCACGGTGTCTCGAAATTCAATGTGCTCACGGGTGAGCAAAAGAAGGCTGCCCCCGGTCCTCCAAGCTATACGAAGGTATTTGCACAGGCTCTGACCGCCGAGGCTGAACGCGACGACAAGATCGTGGCGATTACCGCCGCCATGCCGTCCGGCACAGGCCTGGATCTCTTCGCGCAACGATTTCCCAGGCGATTTTTTGATGTCGGTATCGCGGAGCAGCATGCCGTGACTTTCGCCGCCGGGCTTGCGGCGGAAGGCTACAAGCCGTTCGCCGCGATTTATTCGACCTTTTTGCAGCGGGGTTACGACCAGGTCGTGCATGATGTGGCGATACAATCCCTTCCTGTTCGCTTCGCCATTGATCGCGCGGGCCTTGTCGGCGCGGACGGCCCGACCCATGCCGGTTCGTTCGACGTCACCTATCTCGCGACCCTGCCCGGTTTCGTTGTCATGGCTGCGGCCGATGAGGCCGAACTGGTGCGTATGGTGGCTACCGCGCGGGTCATTGATGACCGGCCATCGGCCTTCCGATATCCCCGCGGCGAAGGTACTGGTGTTCCATTGCCAAAAACCCCGGAACCGCTCCCCGTTGGAAAAGGCCGTATCCTTCGCGAGGGTTCGTCGATTGCGTTGCTCAGCCTTGGCACAAGGCTTGCTGAATGCCTGAAGGCGGCAGACAGACTCTCAGCCTATGGACTGTCGGCAACTGTTGCCGATGCCCGCTTTGCAAAGCCGCTCGATACTGTTCTGGTGCGCACCCTGGCGCAGAATCATGAAGTCCTGCTCACGGTCGAAGAAGGTGCGATCGGAGGGTTCGGCGCCCATGTGCTCCACTTCGCGGCCTGGGATGGATTGTTGGACCGCGGCCTGAAGATCCGCACGATGGTGCTTCCGGATCGCTTCATTGATCAGGCCACCCCCGAGCAGATGTACGAAACGGCCGGTCTGGACGCGAGGGCGATCGTTTCGGCCGGACTCTGCGCGCTTGGCCGCGACCGGGAAGCCGCGGCGGAGACTGGCTGATTTCGGCAGAACGCGGGACGGGCGCCGATACTTTTCTGGTCACCCGTGGGTTTGCGGCGAGCCGGCAGGCGGCGAATCCTCGACAAGCCCGGTAACCAAGAATACCTGTTTGCTGGCCGCAAACGCCGGTAGCGCGGGTTTTCCCTCATCTTTGGACCGCGGGCTTTCCGCCTTCGCGCCGCGCCCTAGCGCCGTACCCGTCGCGCCCCTGGTGCGATGAGCCGCTATGGCGCGACGGCGGCCAGCCCGCGTTACGCCTCGCCCAGGCCCATCGCCGCCAGGGCTGCGCGGCCGCCCCAGCCATACGGGCTCGCCATCGTTTGCTGCACTTCGTAATGATTGTGGTTGGGAAGCACGATCAAGGTCGCTGGCTTTCCGGCCGATTTCACTGCGGCAGCGAATTCCCGGTTCTGGCGCTGGAATTCTGGCGTTTCATTGGTGCCGTACATCACCGTAATGGGTGCGCGCAGATTCCCGATGTGCCGCTGCGGGCTCATGGCTTCTTCCATGGCATCGTCGAATTTTACATAGGAACCCCGCGACGACAGGCGCACGGGTTTCATTTCATACATCCCGCTTTGCAGTACGCCTCCTTTCAGGATATCCGGCGCTGCTCCGTAGTCCTTGGCCCAGTCGGTCGTCAGGGCTACCGCGGCAAGGTGCGCGCCTGACGACTGTCCCGAAACGAATATCCGGTTCGGATCGCCGCTGAAGGACGCGGCATTTCGCTGTACCCGGATGATTCCGCGCCGGACCTGATCGGCCATGACGCGAAGGTCGCCATTTGCCTTGTCCACGGGGGTGAAATCGAGCGCGACGAAATGGGCGCCGCCGCGGACGAAATTCTCGGCCATATAATGGAAATCGCTGGCCCGGTTGCGCAACCAGGCACCGCCATGCACGAAGACCATGACGGGAGCATTCCCACGTGCCGTCCGGAAGATGTCGAGTTTTTCAACCTCCATCGGCCCGTAGGACACTCGCTGCGGATTGCCAAGCCTGCGCCTGGTTTCGGCACTGTCCGTGATGAATCGCGCGGTGATCTGGTCACCAAGCGGCGCATAGCTGCGCTGATCGTAAGCCGCGTCCAACTCGATCTGATCGTAATTCATGAAAACCAGTGGACCGCGGGCATGCGGGGCCGGTCCGATACGACAGGCCCCGTTCGCCTGCGCGGCCAACACGGGT
>JANWHR010000295.1 GCA_025450355.1 Micropepsaceae bacterium | reverse complement strand
CTGGGCAACTTCTACAATACCGGCTATCAGCTTGCACCCAATACGCCGCCGGCAACCATTTCACCGGTCCAGGGATTCACTCCCGTTCCGCTAAACGGCGCTGCGATTACCGATGTCATCTATCGTTCTCGCGTTGCGTTTGGGTCCCTTGTCCATATGGCCGACCGGATGCAATATCGATTGACCGGATATTGGGATGATTACCAGGCCGTCGTGCAGACTGCGAACCTCGGACAGCAACAGATCTGGGGTGGCGAGTTTGCCGTCAGCCGCAACATCAATCCCTACCTCACGGGGATCGTGGCTGTGGACTACAACAGCCAGCGTGTGCTTGGCGGCGATCTGGACACGGTTTCCGGCTATGTCATGGCCAACTATCAATTATCACAACTGATGTCTGTCTATTTGCGTATTGCCTATATCGACCGGCTGGCCAATGCGGCCCTGACAGCGGCATCGCCGATCACGAACAACCTGACCGATACCGCAATTACCATCGGTATTCATCGGACGTTTTAGGGGTATCGGAGTGGCAACCGCAGTTGGCCGCGCAGAGACGGCCGCGGCACGAGACCAGACACAGCATCCCCCGATTACCGTGCGGCCGATGACGGATGGTGACGCCGCCAACTGGGACAAGTTCGTTCGGGCCGCGGACGGCGGCACGTTTTTTCACCTCGCCGGGTGGCGGCAAGTTTTTGCGGAAATCTTCCGGCTGACCCCCCGATACCTCGTTGCGGAACGGGACGGAAAAATCGCGGGCATTCTTCCGCTGGTCCATCAGCGGAGCTGGTTGTTTGGGAATGCGCTGATCAGCGCGCCATTCTGCGTCGAGGGCGGTCCTCTGGCGGCAGACCTGGAAGTGCGCGACGCGCTCGATGCGGCAGCGTTGGAGCTGCTACAGGAAACCGGCGCCGACTATCTCGAGTTCAGGAGCCGGACAGCCTCACGCCCGGAATGGCAGACCAGACGCGGCCTTTACGCGGACTTTTCCAAACCGATCACCGGGGATGAGAAGCAAAACCTGTTGGCCATACCCAGGAAGCAGCGCGCGGTCGTGCGAAAGGCCCTCGAGGGCACCCTGTCGGGAGCGGTCGAGCGCAATCCGGACAATCTGTTCCGTGTCTATTCGGAAAGTGTGCGGAATCTCGGTACGCCCGTGTTCCCGAAACGTTATTTCGCCGCCCTGATCGGGGCCTTCGGCAGCGATTGCGACATCGTCACGATCATGGACCGGGGACAGCCCGTCGCCGCAGTGATGAACTTCTACTTCAGGGACCGGGTGATGCCTTATTATGGCGGCGGGACGGCGGCGGCGCGAAAGAACGGCGCCAACGATCTGCTCTATTGGGAGGTGATGCGGCAGGCCGCGGCCCGCGGCTACCGGCAATTCGATTTTGGCCGCAGCAAGGCGAACACGGGCGCGTTTGCATTCAAGAAAAACTGGGGGTTCGAGCCGTCATGGCTTGAATATGAATATCGCACCCGAACAGGCGCATCCCTGCCCGAAAAAAATCCCCTGAACCCAAAATATTCCCTATTGATCGCAGCCTGGCGGCGGCTTCCGTTGCCGGTGGCCAACATGCTTGGGCCGCTGCTGATCCGGGGTCTTGGATAAGAGTTACCAGCGCGCCACCAGAGTCTGCGCGGTGGCCGCATCCGCGAATTTTGTATTTCGGGCGAGTACCGATTTCAGCAGGGTCTTTGCTTCGGCGCGTTTGCCGGTCGCGTCCAGCGCGACCGCCAGATGGTAGCCGATTTCCGCGTCATCCGATTTCAAATCATGTGCGCGTTTGAGCAGCACAAGCGCACCCTGCGCGTCCTTGCGCCCGAATTTCATCCAGCCCAGCGTGTCGGCGATTTGCGGATTGCGCGGGGCGATCTTTGCAGCCTGCGTGACCAGCGACAGCGCCTGCGCCGGATCATCTTTCTGCAACAGCCAGCCGAGGTTGTTGAGGACAACCGGATCGTTCGGCCGCTGTTTCAGCAGCCCCTCAAATTGCGAACGGGCGGCATTCTGATCGCCGGTTTCCATTAACAAAGTCGCGTATTGAACGCGCATGTTGAGATCGGCAGGATTCTTGCGCACCCAACCGGACAGGACATCAAGCGCCTGTTTCGATTCTCCGGCGCCCACCTCCGCAGCGACCAGCGCTACGGCCAGGCCGCTGTCGGGCTTTTGCGCATAGGCCTTCGCCAAACCGGCGATCGCATCCTGGACACGGTTCAGGTGCATCAGCGTGTCGGCCTGCAGCAGATCTGCGGCCGTACCGGGATAGGCTGACGCGTATGCGCGGACTGAAGCAAGAGCAGCATCGGTTTTGCCGTCCGCCAGTTGGAATCCGATCAGGGTCTGCCGCAATTGCGTCGCGCCGGGCGCAAGTTGAATCGCCCTCCGGATCGCCGCTTCCGCTCCTGCACTGTCTTTGGCAGCGCGCAACGCATTGGCCAGCAACACCTGCGCCGCGGGATTGTTCGGAGTGGCGACTGCCAGCGCGCGAAAGCTGGTGACGGAGGCCTGTGTATCTCCCATCGCCATCTGGATGCGGCCGCGCAGCGCCAGTGCGTCCGCATTGTTCGGCGCGGAGCGAAGCAATGCATCAACCGTGGTTAAGGCATCCTGATATTTGCGCAGCGACAGCTGATAATTCGCGAGCGTGAGGCGCGGCGCGGGAGCGTTCGGCGCCACATTCACGGCCTTGGTCAGAAGCGGTAAAACCTGATCGTCACGGCCCTCATTCAGGGCAATCTGCGCCAGCCGGCCATAGGCGGCAAAGCTGGCGGGTTCCGCAACGAGGATTTTATCCAGATCGGCCTTTGCCGCATCCGGATTGCCCTGAGCCAATTCAACATCGGAGCGGTAAAACAGGGCCGGTACGAATTTCGGGTCGTCGGCGATTGCATGCGCAAATTCCGTGGCCGCGTCGGCCAGCTTTCCCTGGGTGCTGAATACAATTCCCCGGTAAAACGGCGGAAATGCGCTTTTCGGTTGCGCCTTCGCCATGCGATCGGCGACCGCCAACGCCTCGTCGGGCTTGCCGCTTCGCAAATATGCCATACTGAGCTGGCCATTGATCGCCGGATTTCCCGGATTGTTCTTTTCCAGCTGCTGCAACAGTTCAATGGACTCGCCGGTGTTCCCGATTGCCCCGGCAGACAATGCCAACTGTTGTTTCAGCAGGTCGTTGTTGGCAGCCGCGGGCGAGGCGATCTCTTTTTGCAGCAATGCGGTCGCGTCGGTGTAGCGGTTCATCTGCAGATATGCCTGGGTCAAAATCAGCTGGACCTGCAGGTTGTTCGAATCCTTCACGGGAGTCAGCAGGTCGACGGCCGCTCTTGGATCGTTCTGGCTGAGGCGCAATCCGGCCAGCTCCAGGCGCGCGGGCAGGACATCCGGATTGTGGGCAACGAAAGTCGTCAGGATTGCCGCACCGGCTTCGGTATTGCCGCTTGCAATGCCAATCTGCGCCACCTGCATCGCGAGCGCCGGCTCCGACTGGAAATAGCCGGGATTGCGGAAGCGGAGCAATTGAGCCCATGCCCCTTTGGCGTTGTTTTCGTGCAGCATGACGACGGCAAGATAGAAATTGGCGGTCGGCGATCTGGGCGCGCGCTTCAGGAGCGCGTCCATGTCGCGCCGGGCCTCCGCGACCTGATTTAGATCGAGCAGAACCTGGATCCGGAAAATCGCGGCATTCACATTTCTCGGACTGGATTTCGCGAACTGGGTTGCCTCGGCCAGAGCCTTCTGGAGTTGGCCTGCCTGCCGGTACAGATCAATCGACAATGAATGGGCGTCGGTATTTGCCGGGTTGCTTTCGAGCATTTCATCGGTAAACCGCCGCGCCAGAGCAGTATTGTTCTGCTGATTGGCGATCATCGCTCCCGCCAGCAATATTGACGCGTCACGTCGCAGCTTCAGTGCCTCGTCAATCGTCGTAGTGGCTTCCGCCGTACGCCCAAGGCTTTGCAACGCATAAGCTCGCCCCGTCAGAATTTCAGGGGCAACCAGCGCGTAATCCGAACCGGGCGGATCGGGAAATTCCGCCAGCAGTTGCTGCATCTGCCCACGCATCAGCATCGCTGAAACGATACCTGGTACGACCAATCCGACCGGAGCTTTGTCTTTCTGGGCCTGGCGCAGCTCGCGTTCCCCGGCAACCGGATCGCGTCCCCGCACCAGCAATGAACCCAGACGGGCACGCGGTACGCCTTCGTTGGGAGCAAGCTGAACGGCGTTTTTCAACTGGATGAGTGCAAGATTGGCATTACCGGTTTTCAGCGCGCTGTCTGCATCGCGCATGAATTGCTGTACCTTCGGCGGCAATCCCGAGTAATCGGGCGCAGGTGCGGAAGGCGCGGCCGGTTGGGCCGCGGGGGCGGTAGCGGCTGCTGCAGCAGCCGGACTGGTCGCGGCCGAAAGCAGCAGCAGCGAAACGGAGAGCGCCCTGAAACAAATCCCATGGTGTTCCGCGGCGTACCGGCGGGTCATCGTGCCCTCCCGACAATTTCACTCATTCCGGCGGTTGCCCCTTCATCAAACTGTAAAGATGGGGCCGGCTCACGCCCAGCAATTTTGCCGCCCTGGAAATATTGCCATTGGCGACCGCCAGAGCCTTTTCCACCAGAGTCGATTCCAGCTTTTGAACTTCTGATCGAAGATTCAGATTGGCCTCGGCCTGCGACACCGGCTTCAGGTCCAGATCGGACGTGGAGATGACCTTTCCGTCGGCCATGACGATCGCGCGTTTGATGCGGTTTTCGAGTTCGCGGACATTGCCGGGCCAGGCGTAGGTCGCGATCGCCGCCATGGCCTGATCCGAAAGCCCCATGATTCCGCGATGATCACGGCCGCTGTGCAGGTTCAGAAAGTGGCGTGCGAGCAGCTGGGCATCGCTCCCGCGTTCCCTGAGCGGCGGCAGGTCAATGCGCATTTCATTGATGCGGTAAAAAAGGTCTTCACGGAATCTTCCGTTGGCGACGAGGTGTTCGAGATCGCGGTTGGTTGCGCAGACAAGGCGGACATCGACATTGATCGGCGTGCGGCCACCCACGCGCTCAAACTGGCGCTCCTGCAGAAACCGCAGCAGTTTCGCCTGCAGGGCGATCGGCATGTCACCGATTTCGTCCAGAAACAGCGTCCCGTTTTGGGCGAGTTCAAACTTGCCCTGCGTCTGTTTGATCGCGCCCGTAAACGCGCCCTTCTCATGCCCAAACAATTCACTTTCGAGAAGATTTTCGGGAATCGATGCGCAGTTGATCGCCACAAATCGCGCCGAACGCCGTCCCGAGCGGTCATGCAGGGCGCGGGCCACGACCTCTTTCCCGGTGCCGGTTTCTCCGGAAATCAGGACGCTGACATTGGTCGGGCCAACCCGGTCAACCATGCGTTCGACCTGGGCCATGCCGGCGGATGAGAAAACGAGGCCGGTGAATTTTTGCGATGCTTCGCGCAATTGCCGGTTTTCGTGTTCGAGCGCATGCATTCTGTGTGCGCGCGCGATGATGAGCTTCAGCTCCTCGATGTCCACAGGCTTGCCAAAGTAGTCGAAGGCGCCCTTGCCGACCGCGCGGACGGCGCTCATCCTGTCCGTGTGGCCGCTTGCGATGATGACCTTGGTGTGAGGTGCGGTTTCGAGGATCTCCTGCAGCGCCTGCAGTCCCTCGGTGGCGCCGTTCTCATCGGGGGGCAGGCCCAGGTCCAGCACGACAATCTCGAACGGTCCGTCCGATGCGAAAATTTGCATGGCTTCGGCGCGCGAACCCGCACAAGCGACTCTCGAGGGCGCCAGCGCCCACTTCATTTGGCGCTGTAGTCCCAAATCGTCTTCGACGAGAAGAAGCCGTAACGCCGCTGCGTTGTCGGGACTGATCGCTGCCGCCAGTGTCACGCGCTCATGACCTCCCGCTCCGGCGCGAAAGCAGGCAAAATCAGGTTCACCATTGTCCCTTCGCCGGGCTTGCTCCGGATTTCTACATCGCCGCCGAGATCGCGCATGATTTCTCTCGCCTGATAGGCGCCAATTCCAAATCCGCTTTTCTTGGTGCTCCGGAGAGGCCGGAACAGCTCATTGGCGATGAAATCCTCGCTCATTCCCGGACCGTTGTCCTGGACCGTCAAAAATACCGAGTCACTGTTACCGCCTGTCCTGACGAATACGGCTGTCCCGGATGGAGCCGCTTCCAGCGCATTTGCAACCACATGCTCAAGAACGCCCACAAACGCGCTGGCGTCGCCAAGCCGTGCCACGGCTGGTGCAAAAGCCCCCATCTGCAGATTGAAACCCAAACGGCGCCTGTCCTGCACGAATGAGGCAGCGAGTTTCGTCAGATCAACCCGTACAGGGACGAATGGAGTGACGGCAACGGGGGGCGTGCAGGTCAAACTGGCAAGCAGCGCCTGCAGCTTCTCGACCGAGTTGCGCAGCGTCGCCACCATATCCTTCCGGAATTCTTCCTCATGACCGAACAGCTCCGCATTGCGCACGAGCAGCGTAAGCTGCCCGATCGCGTTCTTCGTGTCATGCAGAATGAACGCAAAGCGTTTGTTGAACTGTTCCAGTTGGCGCGCATCCAGGAGAGCCTGTGCGGTCTCCTGTTGAACAAGATGGGCCGCGAGTTGAAGCGCAACCAGTGAGATGAGATTCTTGTCCTCCCAATGAAGCTTCCGGTCAGATCTGGGTGGATTGATCAGGGCAAATCCGGCGAGTGACGAACGGTAGCGGAATGGCACAACCAGCCATGCCTCGGGAAACCGCTGTTTCCACGCGGCCGGTGCTGCACCGGCGATACTGAGGTCCACGAAGGTGCAGTTTTCATCGGCGAACACCTGAAGAAGCTCATCATTGGGCGTGAGCGGTGCCAAACTGCGGTCCAGCGACCAGTGTGCGGCCGGCATGAACCGGTTCCAGCGCTCTCTCCAAACCCACAGGCCGCCACCCGGGCTGTCAACGAGTTCGGCCATCGTCCGCAGCACGCCAAGCGGGACGTTGTCGTCCTGCCACTGCGACACGGCGCGGATGAAGTTCTGCCATTCGACCCGGTAGTCGTATTTGTAACTGAAGAAATTTTCGTTGATGAATGTTGTGATGCGTGACCGGAAGGTCCTGGAAGCCAGCGCAACCATGATGCCGACGACGCTGCCAAACCCCAACAGGATTGCGAGAACAGTCCCATTATCTCCGCCCCTGGTGCGCAGGTAGTATGACGCAATCGCCGTGCCCTGCAGCAGGATGCCGGTCGCAATCAATGCAGCGGTACGAAAAATGACCTTGCGTGAGGAATGGACCCGAAGCTCCAAACCCGGACTCCGCACCGCCGAGACGACAAATAGGGGCAGCACCAGCAGATACAGCAGCGGACGGGCAACGGCGATTGCCGCAGGGACCGTGTTCGTCAGAAGCTCCGGCGTAAGCACGAGCGCCTGGAAGAACAGCACGGCGCCCAGTCCAATGCCGAGATGTTTCGCTGCCCAGATGCGGTCCTGATCCATATTGCGCATCATGTTCTCAAGCAGGACAAAACCGATGCACAGTTCAGCCAATCCGGTCAGGCGCTGATCGAACCTGATTCCGAGAACCGTGCCGGCATCGAACTGGGTCGCCACAAACAGTAGATTGATGGCGAGAATGGCTGCGGTGACCGCAAAGGTCACGCGGCGTTGAACATGGTCCTGGCCGAGGTGGTACAGCACGGCACTCATGATGGCGTACCCACCCACGTCGCGCAGCGCGGCCATGATTTCTGGCACGCGGTACGAGAGCGATGTCCACAATGCGAGGACGACCGAGGCGGACCAGGCTGCGGTGAGCGCGGCCGCAAGAAAATAACACGCCGTAAGCCAGGACCGGGAACTGCGGACAGCCAGTGCTGCCGCAAAAACCGTGTACGCGACGAAGGCCGCCACGTGCACATATCCCAGAACTGCCGACGTCATCCGCCCTCGGGCATTACGAGCCGGCCGCAGGTATATCAGATCGGGTGTAAATGGCGATTACAATTCAACATTTACCCTATTTTTCATAGATTTGGCCGTTCTCGCGACCACGTTCGCAATTTATGGGGGAGGGGGGAACAGCGGTGTGATCGAACAGAGCACGGTAGGATTCAAACATCCGCCGCTGATCGAACATTTCCGACGCGCGTCGCGCGTTCGCCTGACCGATGGTTGATGCCAGCACCGCATTGCCGAGCAAATGGCCAATTGCGCCCGCGAGTTGTCCGGCGGTCTTTTCCACAATAAACGGCCGATTCTGTTCGCTCACCATCTGGCAAATGTCGCCCACTCTGGTCCCGGCAATGGGCCTTCCCGCTGCCATTGCCTCAAGCACCGATAAAGGCATCTGCTCTGTGTCCGATGACACCGCGAACACCGTGAATGCCGGCAGCAGTTTTTCGGGTGTTGAGCAGAAGCCCGTAAAGATCACATCAGCAGCCAATCCGCAGTTGTCCACCTGTGCCTGGAGAACGCCGCGCAATGGGCCATCCCCAACAAGCACGAGCTGCGCCTCGCGCGTGCGGCGCAGTTCGGCGAACGCAGCGATCAACCGGGACAGATTTTTTTCGGCACGCAGTGGCGCCAATGCGCCAATCACCGGGCAATCGCTCCTGATCCTGAACCCCGTTACCAGTCCAGAATCCGCAGGGCCATTGAATCGCAGGCAATCAATGCCGTTGCTCACCTGCACAAGGCGCCGCTCGGGCAGCCGCCATATGTCGCGGGCAAGCGCGTATAGCGTTTGGGAGGGTACGACCGTAGTCGCCCGGCGGAGCAACAGTCTTCGAGCCCAAACCCGGCGTGCAAGCTGGCGCTGCGCCTCCTCCGGACCGAACCCGTCTTCCATATGCAGGTGGGGAATACGCGAAAACAGGTTTGCGGCGGCCCACTCGATCGTGCCCCAGTTCGAGGTCACCAGGACATCAGGTTTCACCTGCCGCAATGTTCTGAGGAAGCCCGATACATTTCTCCATGGGTCGCCGCGACGGTTTTCGACCGCAACAATCGTGGCGTCGATGTCCGGAGCGAGGAGATCAAACGCGCCCGCAATTCCATCCATCGCGACGATGTAATGGCGGTACTGCAATCCGAAATGATTTGCCAACTGAACAAATCGCATTTGAGCTCCGCCCACGGCGAAACTGGGAAAGACATGCAGCAGGGTTCTCGCGCGTCTAGCCATGGGCGCGCGCACGGGCAGCGACAATCTCGCCGAACAGTCGGATTTGTCCGTTGGTGGTCCGGTCCCAACCGAAGCCTTCTGCGTAGCGTCTGGTTGCTTCGCGGTGCGGCAGTTCCCGGAACAGACTGGAAACTCCGGCCTGCACACCACGTTCATCAACCGAGGGCATCAATACGCCGGCTTCTGGCGCAGCAACGACCTCGGGTATGCCCCAGACCGGCGATGCCACGACTGGTGTTCCGCAGGCCATCGCCTCCAGCAACACATTTGGCCAGCCTTCACGGCTCGATGCGAGCACAAGCGCATCGAGCGCGCTGTACAGCCTCGCGAGCCTCTGCTGATCCATCAGTCCTAAAAAGCGAACGCGGTCGCTGACGCCGGTATGCGCCGCGAGTTTTTCCAACGCTTCGCGCTCCGGACCGGCACCGGCGATCACGAGGTCCGTTTCAGGGAGGCTCGCCAGGGCACGGATCGCATGATGATGTCCCTTGCGTTCGATCAAATGACCGACCGAGCCCAGGGTGCGCCGCGTCATGCCAAATTCCCGGCGTACTGCCGCCCGGTCGAACGGCCGAAACAGGTCGAGGTCAACGCCGTTGCGAAGCACATCGATCCGTTCATCGGGAATTCCGAGTTCATCCAGGCGCGTCTTCAACGCCTGACAGACCGTGATCAGGCCGTCAGCCCCGGCCGCTGCCTGTTGGATCAGCTTCCGTGGCCGGGAAAATTGAGGAATCAGATTGATGTCCGTACCCCTTGCGGTCACCGTGACGGGCAATCCGAATTCACGCGCCAGCCAAACGGCCGCGACGCCGTCCGGGTAAAAATAATGCGCGTCGATCAGATCAACGCGGTATCCGGACCCAATGAACTGCTTCAGGCCGCGGCGCATCGCAACGTAAAGTGTGTAAGGTGATACGCCCATCCCAATTTTCGGTATGACGGCATATCGCGGATGCGAGATCACCAGATCGCTTCGAATTTCTTGCGCCGGAACCTGACGCAGCGGTCCAACCTGGCCGTACCGGACGAGTGGTGGCAGCCATGGCACCGGGGCGACCACGCGCGCGGCGACCTGACCGCTCGCCATCAGTTTCCTCAGTCTTGTCTCGACAAAGATGCCATGGGCGGGTTGAACGGGGTTCGGAAAAAGTGTCGTGACGGTAAGGACCGACAGCCGGTCGCCTTTTTCGGCGGGACGGACTCTAATATCCATATTTCAGCTTGTACCAAACAAGCCCCGCGATCTCATGCGCGGCGTAGCCCGACATTCTCAGTGTCCCAAGACCGGGAGTTATCGCGGACCACAGGCCTCCCGCGTCCGGCCTGTAGAACGCCGTGGGCGCCGGCGTGATATCCAAACCGTTGGCGGCAAACGCAGCCACGGCCCGTTTCATATGCCATGCGTGCGTCACCAGGATCACATGGCGCACGCCGCTGCGGCGCAGGATCGCGGACGAGAAAATGGCGTTCTCGGCGGTATTTCGCGACTCTCCTTCCCGCCATTTGGGCGTAATCCCGTAATCGGTTTGCAGCGTCGCCGCCATCAGTTCGGCAAGAGACGGCGGGCCAAGACCACCGCTGACCAATACGGGAATATGTGTTCGCCGCGCGAGATAAGCGCCATACCTGAGCCGTTCCAGCGTGAGCGCGTCGACTGTCTGGTGTCCCGGCGGGGCGAACTCCGGGGCGTAGTTTCTTCTACCCGCCGCAAGAATCACGATTGCGGTGGCTGGCTCGGAGGCGAGCATGGACAGGCGCGATGAGTCCATTGGGGGGTAAATTTCCAATGAACGAAAGATGAGGCCCGAGGTGGCGGGCATACTTGCAGCGAGAACGGCTGCGAAGCCCAAAATCAACGCTGCATGGAACAGGCGCCGAATCGCCGGGAACAATGCTGGGGGCGTGGCGCGCAGGGGCCGCGGCAACGGTTTTGCCCCGCCCCTACGATGACTCGGAAACCATGCGCGCATGGACAGACACATTATACAATACGCGCGGATTTCTCTTCGACTGCGGCCATGCTTTCTACCGCTCGTCGTTGCGATACGCGTAGCATTGTTCTAGTCTGACGAGGCGTTCATGGCGCATTTGTATTCGAAATGAGATGACAGGATGCCGGGCCACAAAAGTCGGCGTCGATCCAGGCGCAAAATGGAAGAGGCGTGGATTGTCGGCATTACCGTGCTGGTGGTCGGCCTGTTCGGCATATACTGGATTGTGTCTGTTTATCAGGCGTCCAATTGACCTGGTCCCGGGATACGAGCGGGACCGCACCGTGGCCATCAAAACTCTGACCGCGCTTTCGGCGTAGCCCGCGCATGTAAGGCAAATGTCATACGCTCCGTCCGGCTAATCCATTGCCGCTATTTTTCGGATTGACTGGATTCCGTGCTGGCCTTGTCTTCGAGTATGATTACGGGGGGCAGGGCTTGGGGGGATGGACCGTTGATGTCCTGCTGCGCCGCGGTTGGAGTCTCCGCTTGCGGGCCTGTCGGGTACGCCAGAGACATCATCCAGGAAATTCCGCCACCCAGCAGGGCCAGCGATGTTCCGGCCACCAGCCAAATTTCCGTCTTCCTGTTCAGTCGCACGGGCTGGTAACGACGATGTCGCCTGCGACGCCGGCTGCGGCCCGGAATTTCGGATTCGGCAGAATTCATGCGCGGCTACCTAACACCCTTGGAATGCGAGTTCCAGTTGCAATTTTCATGCGTTCTGAATCACGACCGGTGATCGCTCGCGGCAGCTATGGATCAGGCAATCGAATCGGGCGCAACGATTCCGGTGCAGGCGGTCTCGCAGAGCGGTGCACCCTTAAGGCCATTGCCATGAAAGGCCTGTCCGTCCAGCTCACGGCCGGCACGGGATTTGCGCCGAGGTCATCTGAAAT
>JANWHR010000294.1 GCA_025450355.1 Micropepsaceae bacterium | reverse complement strand
TTGCGCGCTGTCATGATCCGGCCAAGTCCGATGACGACAAGCGCCGAAACCAGAAGCGTTCCTCCCATGAGAGCCAGCGCCGCCGAGTAAGCCCCCGTCCTTTCCCGGACGATTCCGATCACATACTGGCCCGCGAATCCGCCGAGCAAGCCGCCGGCCATGTTGATGAAGGCGAATCCGCCAGCCATGGCGCGACCGGTCAGAAACGAAGAGGCGACCCCGTAAAATGGCGTCAGTGTCGAATAGATCGCGGCACTGGTGATGGCGAGACCAAGCAACAGGATGACGGTGTTTTGGACGGCGCTGGCAACCAGCAAGGCGAGTGCCGCAATGATGGTCGCCGATGCCGTGTGCCAGATCCGTTCGTCCTTCGCATCGCTCCGGCGCGCCCACAGCAGCATCGCCGGGATTGCCGCGACATACACCGCTGCGGTCACGAAGCCCGTCGCGCGAGTGGAAAAACCGGCGCCCTGCACCAGCAAAGGCAGCCAGAATCCGAATCCGTAGATGGCGAACAGTATTCCGCCATAGGCAAGCCCCAGCGCCACAACGCGCGGGTCGCGCAATCCGCGCAGCAAATCATGCTCTTTGACATCCTGCTCACGGTTCACGCGTCCGGCGACATATCTCCGTTCGTCGTCCGTCAGCCAGGACGCATCCGCGGGCGAATCGGGAAGAAATTTCAGGACCGCCATTCCTGTCAAACAGGCCGGCAATCCTTCCAAAAGGAACAGCCATTGCCAGCCATGCAGGCCCGCGGCGCCGTCCAGCGAAAGCACGAAACTGGCGATCGGGCCTCCGATGACAAAGGACGCCACATTGCCAGCCATGAAAATCGCCGTGAAGTGTCCCAGATACCGGCGCGGAAACCACAGCGTCAGATACAGAATCATGCCCGGGAAAAAACCGGCTTCGAACGCGCCGAGCAGAAACCGCAGCGCATAGAAACTGCCGGCATCCCATGACATTGCCGTTGCCGCCGCCGCGACGCCCCAGGCGGTCAGAATCAGAAAAATCCACCGGCGCGCACCGATGCCGTGTAGCATCAGGTTCGACGGAATCTGAAATACCGAATAGCTGACGAAGAAGATTCCGGCGCCCAATCCGTACACGGATGGCGAAAATCCCAGATCGCGATTCATCGTCAGGGCCGCAAAGCCCACATTGGTGCGGTCGAGAAAGTTCACGATGAATGCCGCGGTGATCAGTGGCAGCAGCCGCCAGGCACATTTCGCGAAAACGCGGTCGTCAACCGTCATCCACCATCTCCCGGCGACAGGCGTATCCCTTCCGGCCAAATATGCTCAAGAGGCAATCGCTTCATCGACCAGCCGCCCGGTGCAGGAGAATGGGTGGTGGACTTTGCCCAACCGTTCACGTGACGTTTCGTTGACAGCGGCAGAACCGGCGGTTATTGCACTGCACAATAAATCCGGAACGCTCGCTCCGGACCCGCCAGGTTCCAGCCGAGGCAAGGCTTTTTCGCACGATGAAGGTTCTCGTCCCCGTCAAGCGGGTGATCGATTTCAATGTTGCGGTCCGGGTGAAGGCGGACCGGACGGGCGTCGATCTCGCGAACGTCAAAATGTCGATCAATCCGTTTGACGAGATCGCGGTCGAAGAGGCCGTCCGGCAAAAGGAAAAAGGCAAAATCAGCGAAATCGTGGCGGTGACGATTGGTCCCGCGGCGGCGCAGGAAACGCTGCGGACAGCACTCGCAATGGGGGCCGACCGGGCGATCCTGGTCCGCCATGATGCTGAACTCGAACCGCTCGCGGTTGCCAAGACCCTGAAGGCCATCTGTGACCAGGAACAGCCGGGTCTGGTCATCCTGGGCAAACAGGCGATCGATGACGACTGCAATCAGGTGGGCCAGATGCTTGCAGCCCTTCTGGCCTGGCCGCAGGGAACATTTGCCGCACAACTCGAGATTCAGGCAGACCGGGCGCAAGTGACGCGGGAAGTCGATGGCGGGTTGCAGACGGTGGAAGTAAAGCTGCCTGCGGTGGTCACGACCGACCTGCGACTGAACGAACCGCGCTACGCATCGCTGCCCAATATCATGAAAGCGCGCAAAAAACCGATCCAGGAAAAAACCATGAGTGACTACGGCGTGGACCCCGCGCCGCGGTTGAAAGTCCTGGAAGTTACCGCTCCGGAAAAGCGGCGGTCCGGGGCGCGTGTCGGCTCCGCGGCCGAACTCGTCGCAAAGCTTAAGGATCGGGGTGTGATCTGATGCCGTCTCTGGTGCTTGCGGAACACAACAACCGGTCGCTCGATGAAGCGACGGCGAAAACCGTCAGCGCCGCAGCCGCGGTCTCCTCTCCCGTTCATGTCCTGATTGCCGGAAACGGCTGCCGGGCCGTCGCGGAGGCCGCGCGCAACGTCTCGGGCGTGGCGAAGGTGCTGGTCGGGGACGATCCGCGCTATGCCGGATTTCTCGCCGAACCCGTCGCGGCGCTGATCCTTTCGCTCAGCGACGCTTACGACGCGATCCTCGCGCCAGCCACCGCAAACGGAAAGAATGTGCTTCCGCGCGTGGCGGCGAAACTGGATGTGCCGCAGCTTTCGGACGTCATCGCGGCAGAAAGCCCGGATGTCTTCCGCCGCCCGATCTATGCCGGCAATGCGATCCAGAAGATCGAGGCCCGCGGATTCAAGAAAGTCATCACCGTGCGCATCGCCGCCTTCCCGGCGGCGCCTGCGGGCGGCGCTGCCGAAATCGTGGATGTTGCGCCAGCGGACGTGCCCGCAATGTCGCGCGTGGTCTCCGAGAACATGACGCGGTCCGAACGGCCGGAACTCACGGCCGCGCGGATCGTGATCTCCGGCGGGCGCGGATTGCAGTCGAAGGACAATTTCGTCCTGATCGAACGCATTGCCGACCGGCTCGGCGCGGCCGTTGGCGCGTCCAGGGCCGCCGTGGATGCGGGTTTCATCCCCAACGATCACCAGGTCGGCCAGACGGGGAAAATCGTGGCGCCGGAACTCTATATCGCGGTGGGAATTTCCGGCGCGATCCAGCATCTCGCGGGCATGAAGGATTCGAAGATTATCGTGGCCATCAACAAGGACGAGAACGCACCCATATTCGGGGTCGCGGATTACGGTCTTGTGGCCGATCTGTTCCAGGCGCTGCCGGAACTCGAGCAGGCGCTGGAACAACGGTAAGGGACAAACACTGGCAGGGTTTCCATGAATATCGAACGAATTGGTGTGGTTGGCGCGGGCCAGATGGGCATCGGCATTGCGCATGTCTGTGCAATCGCCGGCTATGACGTGGTGATGGAAGACATCAATCCCGACGCGTTGGGAAAGGCGAGGGCGGCGATCGAGCGCAATCTGCAGCGCCAGGCGGCGCGCGGAATCATCACCCCAAACGATGTGGCGCCGGCGCTTCGGCGCATCCGAACGGCCAATGATTTCGAGGTCATGCGGGACCGCGATCTGGTCATCGAAGCCGCGACCGAAGACGAACAGGTGAAACGCGCGGTCTATCGCGACCTCTGTCCCCGGCTTGGCGTGAACACCATGCTCGCGAGCAACACCTCTTCGATTTCCATTACCCGGCTGGCGGCGGCGACCGACCGGCCGGAGAAATTCATCGGCCTCCACTTCATGAATCCGGCGCCGGTCATGCAACTGGTCGAGATCATCCGCGGGATCGCGACCGATGACGAGACCTATCACGCGGCAGTCGAGCTGGTGAAAAAGACCGGGAAAACCTCGGCGCAATCGGAAGATTTTCCGGCATTCATCGTCAACCGCATCCTTCTGCCGATGATCAATGAGGCGGTCTATACGCTGTATGAAGGGGTGGGCAGTGTCGAGGCCATCGACACCGCCATGCGCCTGGGCGCCAACCACCCCATGGGGCCGTTGCAGCTTGCCGATTTCATCGGTCTGGATACAGCCCTTTCGGTCATGCAGGTGCTGTACGAAGGACTCGCCGATTCCAAATACCGGCCCTGTCCGCTGCTGGTGAAATATGTCGAGGCCGGCTGGCTGGGGCGGAAAGCAGGCCGCGGCTTCTACGACTACCGCGGCGAAAAACCGGTCCCGACGCGGTAGCCCGATCAAACCGTCCCCCCAACCGAAGCGGTTTCCGCTTGAGGAGATGACGCCTGAACGTCAGCATCCACCTCTGGATGATCCGGCCCGCGGGCACGAGTTGCTCTGAACGACAATTTCTTCGTGCCTCCGCTGCGGACGGAGCTGATTTTGATCGCGGCCGTGCGGGCTGATATGACAATCCCATGAGCAGCCTGAAAGAAATCCGCCATTCGTTCCTGGAATATTTCCGCGCGCGCGACCACGAGGTCGTGCCTTCCTCGCCTTTGGTGCCGCGCAATGACCCGACGCTGCTGTTCACCAATGCGGGCATGGTGCAGTTCAAGAATGTCTTCACCGGTGCGGAGAAACGCGCGGTTCCGCGCGCGGTGACAGCGCAGAAATGCGTGCGCGCGGGCGGCAAGCACAACGACCTCGACCGGGTCGGTTACACCGCGCGGCATCATACGTTTTTTGAAATGCTGGGGAATTTTTCCTTTGGCGATTATTTCAAGGACCGCGCAATCGAATTCGCCTGGGAGCTGGTGACGCGGGATTTCGGCCTCGCCAAAGACCGGCTGCTGGTCACGGTTTATGCCGAGGACGACGACGCATTCCGGCTGTGGCGCAAAATCGCCGGGCTGCCGGAGTCGAAAATCATCCGCATCCCGACTTCGGACAATTTCTGGTCTATGGGCGAAACCGGCCCCTGCGGGCCGTGTTCGGAAATCTTCTACGATCACGGCGCGCATATCCCTGGCGGGCCGCCCGGTTCGCCGGAGGAAGACGGCGACCGGTTCATCGAGATCTGGAATCTCGTGTTCATGCAATATGAGCAGCAGCCCGGCGGAACGCGTGAGCCGCTGCCACGCCCGTCCATCGACACCGGCATGGGGCTGGAACGCATCACCGCGGTGATGCAGGGCGTGCACGACAATTACGATATTGATTTGTTCCGGCATCTGATTGCTGCGTCCGCGGAGGAAAGCGGAACATCGGTGGCGGGACCGCACGCCGTCAGCCATCGCGTGATTGCCGACCACCTGCGCTCGTCCTCATTTCTGATCGCCGATGGCGTGCTGCCGTCGAATGAAGGCCGCGGCTATGTCCTGCGCCGGATCATGCGGCGCGCCATGCGCCATGCCCATCTCCTGGGCACCAAAGACCCGCTGATGTATCGCCTGGTGCCGGTGCTGGTCGCGGAAATGGGCGAAGCCTATGCGGAACTCAAACGCGCCGAAGCGCTGATCTCCGAAACCCTCAAACTCGAAGAAGCCCGGTTCCGGGAGACCTTGGCGCGTGGATTGAAGCTGCTGGATGAGGCGACGGCCGCGCTGAAACCCGGCGACACGCTTGCCGGCGAAGTTGCCTTCCGGCTTTACGACACATTCGGCTTTCCCCGCGACCTCACCGAAGATGCGCTGCGCGAACGCGGGATGAAACTCGACGAGACGGGTTTCGACGCGGCCATGGCGCGGCAGCGGGCCGACGCACGCAAGGCATGGGCGGGTTCGGGCGAAGCGGCCACCGATCAACTCTGGTTCTCCTTACGCGAGGAATTGGGCCCGACGGAATTCCTTGGCTACGGCGTAGAAGCTGCGGAAGGCGCGATCACCGCCATCCTCAAGGAAGGACAGCGCGTCGAATCTGCTTCCGCCGGCGAGACCGTGCGGATTATCGCCAACCAGACGCCCTTCTATGGCGAAGGCGGCGGTCAGGTGGGCGATACGGGCGCGATGTTCTCGACGCGCGGCGCCGAGGGCACGGTGATCGATACGGAAAAGAAGCTGGGCAATCTGCACGTCCATGTGGTGCAGGTCACGCGCGGCGAATTCAGGACTGGCGATGCCGTCGATCTGCGCGTCGATTCCGAACGCCGCCGCGCCACGCGCGCCAACCATTCCGCGACCCATCTGCTGCACGCGGCCCTGAAACATGTGCTGGGGCCGCATGTGGCTCAAAAGGGTTCGCTGGTCGCGCCCGGCCGGCTGCGTTTCGATTTCTCACAGCCCCGTGCGCTGACTCTGGACGAACTCAAGCGTGTCGAAGACGAAGTGAATGAGGTGATCCGCCAGAACAACGATGTCTCCACGCGCGTGATGCCGACCGCCAAAGCGATTGAAGCGGGTGCGGTCGCCATGTTCGGCGAGAAATATGGTGATGAAGTGCGTGTGCTTGCGATGGGGCACGACCTCGCGGCCGCTGCACGGCCCTATTCGGTGGAATTGTGCGGCGGCACGCATGTGCGGCGACTCGGCGACATCGGACTGTTCACCATCCTTGGTGAATCGGCGGTCGCGGCGGGCGTGCGCAGAATCGAGGCGCTGACCTCGGAAGGCGCGCGCCGCTACCTCGAAGCGCAGCGGGAAACCGCCGTCGCGGCGGCGGCAGTACTGAAAACGGCGCCTGCGGAATTGCCGGCCCGCGTTGCCGCGCTGGTGGAGGAACGGCGGCGCCTGGAACGCGAACTCGCGGACGCGAAGAAGGCGCTGGCGCTCGGCGGCGGCACGAAAAGCGAAGCCGCGGCACACAAGGAGATCGCAGGGGTAAAAGCGGTGCTGCGCGCGGTCGAGAATGTCTCGCCCAAAGACCTCAAGTCGCTGGCCGATGACGCCAAGGCGCGGCTGGGCTCGGGCGTGGTTGCGTTCATCACCGTGGCCGACGGCAAGGCGTCGCTGGTCGTGGGCGTGACTCCCGACCTGACGGCGCGGATCAGCGCGGTCGATCTGGTGCGCGCGGGCGCGGAAGCGCTCGGCGGCAAGGGCGGCGGCGGGCGCCCCGATATGGCGCAGGCCGGCGGCCCCGACACCGGCCGAACCTCCGAAGCTTTGGCCGCCATCGAACAGCGCCTCGCCGCCCTGAAGGCGGCGTAACAGCACGTCCGCACAAATCTGTCATTCCGGGCAAGCCGCGCCGAAGCGCGGTAGCGCGAAGGCGGGCGCGACCCGGAACCCACCCACTCGCCAGACGCGGGCTTCCTGGTGGATCCCGGATAGCCGCGCTGCGGCTTCCGGGATGACATGCATTGAGCTCAGGGCGGCCGTTGTGGCTACCGCATTGCGGCGCGGAGGTTTTCGTCCACCTTGTCGAGGAAGCCTTCGGTCGAAAGCCACTTCTGTTCCGGGCCGATCAGGATCGCGAGGTCTTTGGTCATGAAACCTGACTCGACCGTATCGACGCAGACCTTTTCCAGACTGGAGGCAAAGCGCGCGAGAGCGGCATTGTTATCCAGCTTGGCGCGATGGGCGAGGCCGCGCGTCCAGGCGAAAATCGACGCGATCGAATTGGTCGAGGTCTCCTGCCCTTTCTGATACTGGCGATAGTGGCGTGTCACCGTGCCATGCGCGGCCTCCGATTCGACGGTCTTGCCGTCCGGCGTCATCAGCACGCTGGTCATCAGGCCCAAAGAGCCGAAGCCCTGTGCCACCGTGTCCGACTGCACATCGCCATCATAATTCTTGCACGCCCAGACATAACCGCCGGGCCATTTCAGCGCCGCGGCCACCATGTCGTCGATCAGCCTGTGCTCATAGGTCAGCCCCGCCGCCTTGAACGAATCGGCGAATTCTTCCCGGAAGACTTTCTCGAACAGATCCTTGAACCGTCCGTCATAGGCTTTGACGATGGTGTTCTTGGTCGAAAGATAGAGCGGATATTTGCGCGTCAGCGCGTAATTCATCGAAGCGCGGGCAAAATCGATGATCGACTGATCGAGGTTGTACATCGTCATCGTGACGCCGCCGCCCGGAAAATCGAACACCTCCCGTTCGATCTTCTTCCCGTCCTTGCCCGTCCAGGTGACCGTCAGCTTGCCGGCCCCAGGAACCACGAAATCGGTGGCGCGGTACTGGTCGCCATAGGCGTGACGGCCGATCACGATCGGCTTCGTCCAGCCGGGCACAAGGCGCGGCACGTTGCGGCAGATGATCGGTTCACGGAAGATGGTGCCGCCCAGGATATTGCGGATGGTGCCGTTCGGCGATTTCCACATCTGCTTGAGATTGAATTCCTTCACGCGCGCTTCATCGGGGGTGATGGTGGCGCATTTCACGCCCACGCCATGGCGTTTGATCGCCTCGGCCGACTCGATCGTGATCTGATCGTTGGTCTCGTCGCGCTTCTGGATTCCCAGATCGTAATATTCCAGAGTGATGTCGAGATAAGGGAGGATCAGCTTCTTTTTGATGAGATCCCAGATCACGCGGGTCATCTCGTCGCCATCGAGTTCGACAACGGGATTCGCGACCTTGATTTTCGCCATGAAACAGTTCCTTGAAGAGGGAAGGCCGGGTCTATTAGCGATTGCGTCAGGGCGCGTCAAAGGACGCATTGCCGCCGCCGCGGGCACCGGAATGGATCACCACAGTCGCAGCCGCCATGAATGAATTCACGCCGCCCGCGATCGTTCTGTCGGAACCGCAATTGGGCGAGAATATCGGCGCCTGCGCGCGCGCGATGGCCAATTTTGGCCTGACAGACCTGCGCCTTGTGAACCCGCGTGACGGCTGGCCCAATCCGAAAGCCGATGCAATGGCCGCGCAGGCGCAACCGGTCATCACGGCGGCGCGCATCTATCCCGGCGTGGGGCAGGCCATCGCAGAATTCGGGCTGGTGCTGGCGACAACCGCCCGCAACCGCAGCATGGCCAAGCCGGTGCTCACCCCGGCCGCCGCCGCGCTGCGGCTTCGGGAAGCCGCGGCCAAACGCGTCGCATCGGCAATCCTGTTCGGCAATGAGCGCGCGGGGCTGACCAATGACGAGGTCGCGCTGGCCGATTCGGTCATCACCATTCCGACCGCGCCCAACTTTTCCTCGCTCAACCTCGGCCAGGCGGTACTGCTGATCGGCTATGAATGGTTCCGCGCGGCGGACGCCACCCTGCCCGAACAGATCGGCCACGGCGCCGGCCTTCCGGCTGCTCGCGAAGACCTGATCCGGCTGTTCGAACATCTCGAAAGCGAGCTGGAACAGGGCGGTTTCCTGTTTCCGCCCGGCAACCGGGCGGGGATGGTGCGGAATTTAAGAAATATTCTGCATCGGGCGCAGTTGACCGATCAGGAAGTGCGCACGCTGAGGGGCGTCATCGTGGCGCTGACCAAAGGAAAACCACGGAGAAATGCCGAAAGCAAAGATTAGCGCGGTTTGACAGGGGACCGCGCATGACTATATTGCCCGCCTTTCGGCGGTAAGGGCACGCCGGGCACAGCCACCCTATCAGAAGATGCTGAATGACGAAGCGCACGACCTCGAAATACAAGCTCGACCGCCGCATGGCGGAGAACATCTGGGGGCGGAACAAAAGCCCCATCAGCAAGCGCAGTTACGGTCCGGGTCAGCACGGTCAGAGGAAGTCGCGCAAGCTCTCCGACTACGGCACGCAATTGCGCGCAAAACAGAAACTGAAGGGCTATTACGGCAATATCACGGAGCGGCAGTTCCGGCGCTATTACGAACAGGCGTCTCACAAGATCGGCGATACCGGCGAGCAGATGATCGGTTTGCTGGAGCGCCGCCTGGATGCGGTTGTGTACCGCGCCAAATTCGCGCCGACGCCGTTTTCGGCTCGCCAGCTCGTCAGCCATGGCCATGTCGCGGTGAACGGGCGCCGAACCACGATCTCATCCTATCTCGTCAAAGAGGGCGACGTGGTCGAACTGCGCAAGAAGGCGAAGGACATGGCGCTGGTGCTCGAATCCGCGAAAAGCTCCGAGCGCGACGTTCCGGACTATATCGACGCCGACCATGACAAGATGAGCGCAAAGTTCCTGCGCACGCCAAAGCTCGCCGATGTGCCCTATGCGGTGCAGATGCAGCCCAGCCTCGTGGTCGAATTCTACTCGCGCTGAGCGCCCCGCGCCTTTTTCGAAAACCCGCGCGGTTTCTTGCCGCCGGACGGCTTTTGGCCCCGCGCAGACGGGTGTAGCATCCGCTGGCGAGGTGGGAGGCGGTGATGCAGCTGAGGCGGATTCTGTGGGGCGCGGCGGCATTGGCGGTGATTTCGGCGGCGCCGGCATCGGCAGCGCCGGACCTGTCCGGCATCTGGGCGCATCCATGGCTGCCCGGTTTCGAAGCGCTTGCATCCGGTCCGACGGCGCTGGTCAATCTCTCGCGGAGTGCCGATGGCAAGAGCGTGGTGGGGCAACTCGTGGGCGATTTCCGGAATCCCATTCTCAGGCCCGAAGCGGCCGAAACCGTGCGCAAGCGCGGCGAGGAATCAAGGTCCCACTTCGGCTTTCACAACCCGCGCAACCAGTGCTGGCCGAACGGTCTGCCATTTGTGCTGTCGAGCAACGGCTTGCAGATTTTCGACCGCGGCGATCATCTGACGATGATCTACCGGATGGATCATCAACTGCGCACGGTGCGCATGAATGTGCCGCACCCCGCGAAGGTCACGCCGTCATACTACGGCGATTCCGTTGGTCATTATGAGGGCGACACTCTGGTGATCGACACCATTGCCATCAAGCCCGGCCCGTTTGCGATGCTCGACTGGTTCGGCACGCCGCAAACTTCTGCCCTGCACGTGGTCGAACGCTACCGGCTGCTCGATTATGATCAGGCCAAAGACGGTATCCAGCGCGCATTCAGGGACAATACGATCGGGGAGTTCAACGATCCGCCGGTCGTGGACCTCAACTACCGCGGCAAGTGGATGCAGCTTCTGTTCACCGTCGATGATCCGAATGTTTTCACCACACCCTGGTCCGCGACGGTGACCTATGGCC
>JANWHR010000293.1 GCA_025450355.1 Micropepsaceae bacterium | reverse complement strand
CGCCGGCCGGGCTGGTCACCAACAGTACGTTCCGCAACAACGCGGGAAATTTCGCCATCGATTCCGTTTGGCAGGCCAGCACCTTCGGCCCGGCCCTGAATGCAACCAATACATTTACCGCCAGTGCCAAGGTCTGCGCGCAGTCCAAGAATTACATCACCGGGGGGTGCGTGGTCGCGGGTGTGGATCAGTCGGGTTGCCTGGTGCCGTAGTTACCTGGCGTGCTGAGGCACCGAAATTCGATGCCTCAGCATGCAGCCGCGCGAGATCAGTTAAGTTCCCGAACCCAGATATTTCGAAAGCTGATCGGCGCGGACGGATCGCCGTGCGCCTGCAGCTTGATCGCTGCGCGATCGTAGGGCCGATATTTGGGCTGTCCGATGTAGAGCGTTTCACCGGTCAGCTGAAAGTGGTTTTGGACCAGGACCCCGTTGTGAAATACCGTCACATAAGCAGAAGTCTTGAGCGTTCCGTCCGGCTCGAACACAGGGGCGGTCCACACCACATCGTAGGTCTGCCATTCGCCCGGTGGGCGCATGGCATTGACCAGCGGCGGCGATTGCTTGTAGATGCTCGCCGCTTGCCCATTGACGTAAGTTTTATTGTTGAATGAATCCAAAATCTGCACCTCGTAGCCGCCGTCGCCCGGCGCCGTGGACGCCAGAAACAAGCCGCTGTTCCCGCGCGCCTGCCCCTCGCCGGTAATTCCCTTGGGAACCTGCCACTCGAGATGCAATTGATAATTCTTGAAGAGCCGCTTGGTCTCGATATTGCCAACCGACTTGACCACGGTCATTACGCCATGAGCAACCTTCCAGGCCGCCGGCGCATGATCCTTGGTGTTGACCCATTGCTCCAAGTTTCGGCCGTCAAACAACACGATGGCATCGGAGGGCGGCGCTCCCGGATGCGCACCCGGCGTGACGACCGGCGGAACCGGCTCCCATTGTTCGGTGTCCTTCGGGTCGCCTGGAGGCGTTTGCGCATCGACGCTTTGAACACAAAACGGCACCAGGGCGAGGGCCGCGAAGGCTCCGCACCGTTTCATCCTTCCAGGTCCAGTTTTCATTTCGGTACCCTCACTTCAGCTCGAATGGATAAATTTCCGTCCAGTGCGCATTCATACTGTGCAAATTCGCTGCGCTTCGGCCAGCGATGAGAATGGATCGCTGCGGGTGGGTATGAATTCGTGCGCAACATAGCCCTTAAATTCGAGATCCGCGATCGCAACGGCGATGGCGTGATAGTTCAATTCCTGGCTGTCATTGATTTCATGCCGGCCGGGGACGCCGCCGGTGTGAAAATGTCCGATCCAGTTGCTGTTGTCGCGGATCGTGCGGATGACATCGCCCTCCATGATCTGCATGTGGTAGATGTCATAGAGCAGTTTCACGCGCGGTGAATTGACGGCGCGCATGACGGCAACGCCGAAGGCGGTGTGATCGCCCTGATATCCCGGATGGTCCACCTTGCTGTTGAGCAGTTCCACGCAAACCGTGACGCCGTGTTTTTCCGCAAGGGGCGCAATCTTGGCGAGTCCGGCCGTGCAGTTGGCGATTGCGGCGGGCTCATCGATACCCGGAACACGGTTGCCGAACATGGCGATTAAATTGGCGACGCCCACCTTAGCCGCGCGCGGCAGCGCGCCTTCCAGCTCTCCCACAAGCAGCTCATGATTGGCCGGATTATTGAATCCGGTTGCGATGAACTTGTCGCGCCGGCTGGCGTAGCCCATGGACACGGTGAGACCGGCGTCGGCGGCAGTGTCCCATTCGTCCGGGAACAGCAGGTCGATCGCGGCAAATCCCATCTGCCGGGTCCGCCGGCAGAAGTCCGGCAGCGACACCCGCGCGTAGGGCCAGCGGCACACCGACTGCTTGAGCCGCCCGGCGCCGATCGAATTCCCATCTGACTCCGGCGGTGCGGCGGCAGCGCCAAACGGGTCGGCGAGGCCTCCGGCCGCGAGCATCCCCACGCCTGCCGAGCGGGCGAGAAACTTTCTGCGCGAGAATAAATTCATGACTCGATATCGCGGTTGCGGAATAGCGTTAGAATAAGCCGAAAATTCACGCAAGGTACAATGATGTCGGTGCACTACGACGCGATTGTAGTCGGCTCAGGTATTTCCGGGGGCTGGGCGGCCAAGGAGCTCACTGAGAAGGGGCTGCGAGTCTTGCTGTTGGAGCGCGGCCGCAATGTCGAGCATGTCAAGGATTACGTCAACGCCACCAAGGGGCCGTGGGAATATTTACATCGCGGCGGCCGAACCTACGCGATGGAACAGGCCTACCCCGTTCTCAAGCGGGACTATCCTCTCAATGAGAAAAACCTGGCCTTCTGGGTGAACGAAAAAGACTCGCCCTATACTGAAGTCAAACGGTTCGATTGGTATCGGGGCTATCAAGTGGGCGGCCGCTCGCTGACCTGGGGTCGCCAGAGCTACCGCTGGAGCGACTACGATTTTGAAGCCAATGCGAAGGAGGGCGTCGCGGTTGACTGGCCCATTCGCTACCGCGAACTTGCGCCCTGGTATGACCATGTGGAACGGCATGCCGGGATTTCCGGCTCACGCGACGGCCTGCCGCAGCTTCCGGACGGGCAATTTTTGCCGCCGATGCCGCTCAACTGCGGCGAGGAACTCGTTGCCGGGCGGCTGAAGGGCGCATTCGGCGGCAAGCGCCACATGATCATCGGACGCGTCGCGAATGCCACCAAGCCGCTGGAAGGGCGGGCCCCTTGCCAATATCGGAATGCCTGCTGGCTTGGCTGCCCTTACGGCGCCTACTTCAGCACGCAGTCCTCGACCCTGCCGGCGGCGGTGAAGACCGGGAAACTCACCTTGAAACCCTGGTCGATTGTCACGGAACTGCTCTACGACAAGGATCGCAAGCGCGCCACGGGCGTGCGCGTGCTCGACGCGGTTTCGGAACAGTGGACTGACCATACGGCGAAAGTGATTTTCGTCTGTGCCTCCACGCTCAATTCGACCTGGCTGCTGATGCGATCCGCGACCGATGTCTGGCCCCAAGGCTTGGGCAGCAGCTCGGGCGAGTTGGGTCACAACTTGATGGATCATCATTTTCGTTGCGGCGCGGAAGGAGATCTGACCGGACTGGACGACAAGTACTACTACGGCCGGCGACCCAATGGGATCTACATCCCTCGTTATCGCAATTTATTCGGCGACAAACGCGGCTATCTGCGCGGTTTCGGCTACCAGGGGGCGGCGAGCAGAGAGGGATGGACGCGAGCGGTGAAGGAATTGGGGCTGGGCGCGCAATTCAAGGATGAAATGACCTTGCCGGGCCCCTGGAAGTTTGGTGCTACCGCCTTTGGCGAGATGCTGCCGAATCACGCCAACAACATCAGTATGGACGACACCAAGAAGGACAAGTGGGGCCTGCCGGTTCTCAAGATCGATTGCGCCACGGGCGAGAATGAACGCCTGATGCGCAAGGACATGATCGCCGACATGGCGGAGATGCTCGAACACGCCGGCGCGAAAATGGTAACGACATTCGACGCGGGGTCTTTCCCGGGCATGGCCATTCACGAGATGGGAACGGCGCGCATGGGACGTGATCCCAAAACCTCGGTGCTTAATTCGCACAATCAGGTTTGGGATGCGCCCAATGTCTTCGTCACCGACGGCTCCTGCATGGTCTCGAGCGCATGCCAGAATCCCTCGCTCACCTATATGGCGCTCACCGCCCGCGCGGTGGACTTTGCGGTGAACGAGCTTAACCGCCGCAATCTTTGAGCTGACATGAACGAATCATCCGAGATGCAAGAGATGCAGGAGTTGCAGCTGATCAACCGGCGCGAGGCGATTCGCCGCGTCAGCGCATTGCTGGGCGGCGTCGCGTTCGTCGGCGGCAGCAGCCTGTTGGCGGCGGCCGAAAAAGCGCACGCCGACCTCGAGCGCGCTCCCGGAAGATTCAGCGCCCAGGATGTTGCCTACCTGGACGAGATCGCGGAAACCATTCTTCCCGCCACCAAGACGCCGGGTGCGAAGGCGGCAAAAACCGGCGCGTTCATGGCGCTCATGGTTACCGATTGCTACAGTCCCGCGGAACAGAAGGTTTTCCTCGACGGCATGCGCAAAGTGGACGAGGCGATGAGAAAGGCCGGTGGCGTCTCATTCATGGCCGCGGCCCCGGAGCAGCGGCTCGCGGTGCTGAGTATGCTCGACCACGAGCAGAAGCGCGTGATGGATGATCGCGATGCGGCGGAGCGCAAACGCAAGGGACTCTCGCCGGTGGTGCGCGGCGACGCGACCGAAGCCAAGGCGGAGAGTGTGCCGGGAAACCCGGTGGTCGCGGCGGAATCCGCGAAACCGGAACCCGCGCACTATTTCCACATGATGAAGCAGCTCGCGCTTTTGGGTTTTTTCACCTCGAAGATCGGCTGCACCCAGGCGTTGCGCTACGTGGAAGCGCCGGGCCGTTTCGATCCCTGTCTTCCCTACACCCCAGGCGAACCGGCCTGGGCATCGCACGCCTGATCAATTCCAGAGGCAGGACAATTCAATGCCGTTGCCGATCGGCAGCAGCACGCTTTGCAACTTTCCCTTGGCCTTGACGGCGGCTCGATAGGCTTCGGCATCCGCCCGTACCATTTCGGGAAACAGCATGTTGTCCGCCACGATTATCGCATTCTGCGCAAGCTTGCCGTAGAACAAGTCCAGACACGGCACGTATAAATTCTTCCATAAATCGACCAGCACAAAGTCGAACGGCCCGTCGAGAGTCTTCAGCATTTCGGTGGCATCGCCCAGCAGCCACTCGACCTGCGGCAGGAGACCGGCCTTCTCGAGCTGCGCGCGCGCATACTGTTGTTTGTTGGCGGCAAGATCCATGGTGAAAACCCGCCCGCCGGTCTCGCGCGCCGCATCGGCGAGAAATGCGGTGGAATATCCGTAAGACGTGCCCAATTCCAATATTCGTTTGGCACCTCGTCCGATGACGAGCGCGTGCATGAGCCGGCCGACCTCGGGGCCCACTGCGAGAAGGAATTCGTCGCGCCGCCTGGAAACGCTCGCGGGATCGCTTTTCATCACGCGGTGTTCTTCCGCCATGCGCGCATGGTAATGGGTCAGCAAGGCCTGAAAATTGGCATCCATCATCGATCTAGCCTCGGTGAACGTTAAGATTTGATTTGAACACGCGCTGGAAGTTGCCGCCCATGATTTTCGCCGCCTCACCCTCATGCATGCCGCGCGCAAGCAGCGCGGAGGGGATCAGGCTCCAGTCCCGGTAGCTGCTCAGCACCGGCTTGAAATTGGCATCCATGTCGGTGCCGATCGCCGCGTGATCAATGCCCACGGTGTCGACCAAGCGTCGGATCGAGTCGATGTAGTCCGCAAAGCTGTTCTGGCCGATGCCTGAAGGCCACGAGCCGATGATGCCGCCCGCGGAGGCCACCAGTTTGGCGTGTTCGATGCTGATCAGGCGCGGGTGATTCACGCTCGGCGTGGCGATATTGGTGTGCGAGATCATGATGGGCTTGCTCGCCACGGAGAGAACATCCTTGGTCACCGCAAAGGTGGCATGCGCGAGATCGATGATGATACCGGTCCGGTTCATCTCGGCGACAATCGATTTGCCGAGCGCCGTCAAGCCGTTATGCACCGGTGCTTCCGTTTGGATGT
>JANWHR010000292.1 GCA_025450355.1 Micropepsaceae bacterium | reverse complement strand
TTCCCGCGCTCGCTCCAGACCTGGGCATGGCTCGCATTTCTCGCTTCGTTCGCGGTGAAGATGCCGATGTGGCCGGTGCACACGTGGTTGCCGGACGCGCATGTCGAGGCGCCCACAGCCGGCTCCGTCATCCTCGCGGCTATCCTGTTGAAGATGGGTGGATACGGCTTCCTGCGCTTCTCGCTGCCGATGTTTCCGGTTGCGAGCGAAAGATTTGCGCCGCTGATTTTCACGCTTTCCGTTGTCGCGATCATTTACACCTCGCTGGTCGCGCTGGCGCAGGAGGACATGAAGAAACTGATCGCCTATTCCTCCGTGGCGCATATGGGGCTGGTGACGCTCGGCACCTTTACCTTCAGCCATGAAGGGATCGATGGCGGCATTTTCCAGATGCTGAGCCACGGTCTCGTGTCCGGTGCGCTGTTCCTCTGTGTCGGCGTGATTTACGACCGCATGCACACGCGGCTGATTTCGGCCTATGGCGGGCTGGTGAACCGGATGCCGCTCTACGCGGCTTTTTTCATGGTGTTTACGCTGGCCAATGTAGGGCTTCCCGGTACCAGCGGGTTTGTCGGCGAATTCCTGTCACTGCTCGCCGCATTCCGGTTCAACACCTGGCTGGCGATTTTCGGCACCACGGGAATCATCCTTTCCGCGGCCTATGCGCTCTGGCTCTATCGCCGGATCATTTATGGTGCGCTGGACAAGGCGACGTTGCGCGCGATTACGGACCTTAGCCCGCGTGAACTGGTGTTCATGGCGCCGCTGGCGCTGCTTGTCATCTTCTTCGGTATCTATCCCAAGCCGGTGTTTGACGTGACACGTGCCTCGGTTGCGCATCTTGTCATGGTGCATCAGCAGGGCGTTGCGGCCGCGCAGACGCAATTCAGGCTCGCCGGGAGTGTTCAATGAGCGGGACTGATCTTGCAGTTCTCACGCCGGAATTCGTCATGGTGCTGGGCGGAATGGCGCTGATGATCGGGGGCGTCTATGCCGGCGACCAGTGGCAGCGGCTGCTGAACTGGTGCGCCATCGCGCTGCTGCTCGCGACGGCGGGACTCGTGCTGGCCATGCAGCCGCGCGCCATCGCTTTCAATGGCGCATTCATCGCCGATGCCTTTGCCGAATTCGTCAAAGTGCTGGTTTTGATTGGCGCGGCTTTGGTGCTGTTCATGGGCCAGGATTACGTCCAGCGGCAGCATATGGCGCGGTTCGAATTTTCCGTGCTTGTCGTGTTCTCGGCGCTTGGCATGATGCTGATGGCGTCGGCCGGTGATTTCATCATCCTCTATCTGAGCCTCGAACTCCAAAGCCTTGCACTTTACGTGCTCGCTGCGTTCGACCGGGACAATCTGCGTTCCACGGAGTCAGGTCTCAAATATTTCATTCTGGGCGCGCTGTCGTCGGGCATGATGCTGTATGGCATTTCGCTGATCTACGGTTTTGGCGGCGCGGTGAGTTTTGCAAAAGTGGCCACGCTCGTGCATGCCGGCACTGTCTCGGTTGGCCTGATTTTCGGGCTTGTATTCCTGATCTCGGGACTCGCGTTCAAGGTCGCTGCCGTGCCGTTTCACATGTGGACGCCCGATGTCTATGAGGGCGCGCCCACGCCGATCACCGCCTATTTTTCGGCATCTCCCAAGATCGCCGCGATGGCGCTTTTCGTTCGGGCGATGGTGGCGCCGTTCGCGGGCGCGATCCAGCAGTGGCAGCAGATCATCGTTCTGATTTCGATTCTGTCGATGGCGCTGGGCGCGGTGGCGGCCATCGGGCAGACGAATATCAAGCGCCTGATGGCTTACAGCTCGATCAGCAATATGGGTTATGTGTTGATCGGGCTTGCGTCCGGCACCGCGCAGGGCGTGGAAGGCGTTTTGCTGTATCTTCTGATTTACCTTGTGACGACGATTGGGACTTTCGCCTGCATTCTGGCGATGCGGCGCGGTGGTCACATGGTGGAAAATATCGAGGACCTCGCCGGGCTGGCGCAGACACAGCCGGGGTTTGCGTTCGTCTTTGCCATGCTGATGTTCAGTCTCGCAGGCATTCCACCGCTCGCCGGCTTTTTCGCGAAATTCTACGTGTTTCTCGCGGCCATTAACGCAGGGCTGTACGCGCTCGCGGTCATCGGCGTGATCGCAAGCGTAATTGCCGCATATTATTATCTGCGGATTGTGAAGATCATCTATTTTGACGAACCGGCGCCGAGCCTGGATTCCGCAGTGGGCTGGAGCGTGGCCTCGGTGATTACCGGTTCGGGCATCTTCACGCTGTTTTTCATCCTTGCTGCGGCGCCGCTGGTCCGCGGTGCGGGCGCCGCCGCCCAGGCGCTGTTCTAAGTGACGGCGCGGACAGACTGGCCGGATGGTGTCGGCCTGCTGCGTTATGGCGTTCTGGATTCGACCAATGCGGAAGCGATTCGTCTTGCCCAGACGGGTGAATGCGGCCCGCTCTGGATCATGGCGGCGCGGCAGACGGCGGGACGGGGCAGGTTGGGACGGGTCTGGATTTCACAGCCCGGGAATCTGTTCGCCACTTTGCTGATCGGGGCGGAAACATCGCGTTCCGCGCAGACAGGTTTTCTGGCGGGCATCGCTGCGGTGGATGTGATCCGTACCTACGTTTCTGCGGAGCGGGTAAGGCTGAAATGGCCCAATGATATCCTGATCGATGGCCGCAAATGCGCTGGTGTTCTGGTCGAACGTGCGCACAATCGCGCCGTGGCCGTGGGGATCGGGATGGATCTTGTCCATGCTCCGGCGGAAATTGACGCGGTGTCGCTTCTCTCCGCCTGCGGAGCTGCACCGGAACCCGATGACGTCCTGATCGGCCTCGCCAATCACATGCAGGGATGGCTGACGCTGTGGCAGGACGCGGGCTTTGCCCCGGTGCGCGAAGCATGGCTGAAGCGCGCGGCCGGAGCGGGCGAATTCATCCGCGCGCGAACGCCGCAGAGAACGATTGAAGGCATGTTCCAGGCGATTGATCAGGATGGCGCACTGCTGCTACGCGATTCCGGCGGCGTCTGCCATCGCATTACGGCCGCGGATGTCTGCTACGGGAGCTGATTCATGCTGCTCGCGATCGACGCCGGAAATACCAACATCGTGTTCGCGGTCTGCGACGGCGAACGCATCCGCAACAAATGGCGGCTCGCCACAAACACGTCGCGCACTTCGGACGAATATGCCGTCTGGCTCGCCGAGCTTCTGAAGCTGCACGGGTTGAAGTTCGCCGATTTGAAGAATGCCGTCATTGGAACTGTCGTACCCGCCGCGCTGTTCGATCTGCGCCAGATGTGCAGGCAATTTATGAAATGCGAGCCGCTGATCATCGGCGATCCCGATATCGATCTTGGGATCGGGGTCCACACGGACCGGCCGAACGCCGTGGGCGCCGATCGCATCGCCAACGCCGTGGCGGCACATCACCTGTATCCCGGCGGCTCAATCGTGGTGGATTTCGGGACCGCAACCAATTTTGACATCGTCAGCGCCGCAGGCAATTACGAGGGCGGTGTGATTGCGCCGGGAGTCAATCTTTCGGCGGAAGCGCTGCATCAGGCTGCGGCACTGCTGCCGCGGGTGGCCATTCACCGCGCCCAATCGGTGATTGGAAAAGACACGGTTCCGGCGATGCAGTCCGGGCTGTATTGGGGCTATGTCGGGCTGATCCAGGGTCTGGTGGCGCGCATTCGGGTCGAGCAGGGAACCGCCATGCAGGTGATCGCGACGGGCGGTCTCGCCCATCTCTTCGAAAGGGACATTCCCGAAATCGGACATACGGATGGCGATCTCACGATCAAGGGCCTGATGCTGATTCACGCGCGCAACGCGCAGAATCGACAAGGCAGCGGGAAAAGACCTGCGTGATTTCACCCGGTCAGGCGTTTAGAGAACCAATGCAGCAACGGCCGGCGACCGGACAATCCGAACTCGTGTTTCTGCCTCTCGGCGGGGCAGGCGAGATCGGCATGAATCTCAACTGCTATGGCTATGGGCCGCCGGACGAACGCGTCTGGATTGTCGTGGATTGTGGCGTCCTGTTCGGACGCGAAACGTCTACGCCGGGTGTCGATCTGATGATGCCCGATATCCGGTTTCTCGAAAATGTCAGGCAGGATCTGCTTGGGATCGTACTGACGCATGGCCATGAGGACCATATCGGTGCCGTGGCGCATCTCTGGCCAAAATTGCGCTGCCCGGTCTATGCCACACCCTTCACGGTCGAACTGGTGCGGCACAAACTGGAAGAAGCTGGACTGCAGGACCGGGTGAAACTCAAACCGGTGCCGCTGGGCGGAAAAATCACGCTGGGGCCGTTTTCGATTGAATACATCAGTATCACGCATTCCATACCGGAACCGAATTGCCTGGCCATCCGAACGCCTGCTGGCACGGTCGTGCATACCGGCGATTGGAAACTTGATCCCGACCCGCTGCTGGGCGCCATTACCAATGATTCGGCTCTCAGGCAGCTGGGTGACGAAGGCGTGCTCGCCCTGGTTTGCGACTCTACCAATGTGCTTGTTAGTGGCGAGTCGGGCTCGGAGGCAGAGGTCAGGCGCTCCCTGATCCGGCTGATCGCATCCCTGAAAGGCAGGGTTGCGGTGACGGCATTTGCCTCGAATGTGGCACGTCTGGAATCGATTGCGGAGGCGGCGAGGCTCGCGAATCGCGAGGTTGCCCTGGTCGGCCGGGCGATG
Organism: Micropepsaceae bacterium; assembly: GCA_025450355.1. Lineage (GTDB taxonomy): Bacteria > Pseudomonadota > Alphaproteobacteria > Micropepsales > Micropepsaceae > CAIYRG01. The sequence goes on along the minus strand of JANWHR010000292.1, from coordinate 2,204 downwards.
CGGCATATGGTGGATGCTGCGCGCGAGGTGGGCTATCTGCGCGATTTTCCCAAGACCGTCGATGAGGAAATTGCGGCGCGGCTTCCTTCCGACAATGTTCTTTTTCTGTGCACCGGAAGCCAGGGTGAGCGCCGGGCCGCGCTCTGGCGTATAGCCTCCGGCGACCATCCCCGTGTCAGCCTCGACGACGGCGATTCCGTCATCTTCTCCTCACGCATTATTCCGGGAAACGAACTGGCCATATTCGAACTTCAGAACCGGCTTGCGGCGAAGGGTGTTTCCGTACTCACCGAACGGGATCATTTTGTCCATGTCTCGGGCCATCCTGCGCGTGACGAACTCGCGGCCATGTATGCCTGGGTCAAGCCGCGGATCAGCATTCCGGTGCATGGAGAATTGCGGCATTTGCAGGAACACGCCCGGTTCGCGCGCGAGCTTCAGGTACCAAGGGCGATTGTCGCCACAAACGGGCAGATGCTGCGACTTGCGCCGGGCGATCCGGAAATCATCGATGAGACGCCATCCGGCCGGCTGCATGTTGACGGACGGATGCTTGTTGTAGAGGAAGCTGGATTCGCGCGCTCCCGGCGCGCGCTCTCCTTCGCCGGCTTTGTCGGGATCACGCTTGTGTTGGATCGCCGGCGCAGGTTGGCAGCCGATCCGGTTTTCTATATGGAAGGCATACCGGACGTGGTTGGAGAAAGCTTGCGTTCCGCAGTTGCGCGCGCCTTACGCGACAAGGCGGATGATCTGGAAGAGCATGTGAGGATCGCAGCGCGCCGCGCAGCCGCCGATGTGTGGGGCAAAAAGCCCGTGGTCCGCGTCCAACTGGTGGAAATCTGACGGAATCCGCGATGACCTGGAGCCTTGGCGCAGCGACATATTTTCTCATCTGGTGGGTGCTGTTATTCGCGATCCTGCCATTTGGCGTGCAAAGCCAGCGGGAGCTTAACAATGTGGTTCCGGGCAGCGAACCCGGTGCGCCGGCGCGCCCGCGGCTTATGCTCAAGGTCGCGGTTAACACCGTGATCTCGGCCATTCTTTGGGCTGCGTTTGATTATTTCGACATACTCTATCTGGAACCGCGCTGATTTCGCCCCCCAACGCGATCTGTATTAAATCTGGGACATTCTGAAATGTCTGTGCACTGAGCGCAAAACCGCTCTCGTTCTCGTGCGTTGCCACTCGTCGTGGCGGGCAAAGGGAGAGCAGGTTCCATGCGCAAATTATTCGCCGCTGCGGTCGTGGCCGGCGTGATCGGCAGTTCCGGCGCCCAGGCTGGAGAACAGAAAGCGGTTTCCGGCATCTGGACAATCACGAAGTCCGAATGGACCGCAGCCGACGAAAAAGGCTTTGGCGATTTTGTAAAAGAGATCGGGCACAGCAATTGCAGTACCTCGATCGATTGTCTGCGGTCAGCCGCCAATCCCTATCGCGACAGTGATCCGAAAAATCTGAAGTTCGTCGCCGACTGCGCCGATTTCCCCTACATGCTGCGGGCCTACTACGCGTGGAAGAACGGCTTGCCCTTCGGATACGTGAACGGCGTAAACGGCAAAGGCAGCGATATCCGCTTCTATGGCGGCGGCAACCGCCCGAGCAGCCGGCGCGATCTCGTGGATCATGGCGGAGGGTTGAATGCCGTCCAGCTCCTTCAGGAAATCCACGTCGATGTTTCGACAGCCACCTATCGCACCAATCCGGGCTTCGAGGACGGCGTGCTGTCGGATTTCTATTCGCCAAAAATACAGCCGGGAACCATTCGTCCGGGTACGGCCATCTACGACACGAACGGCCATGTCGGGCTGATCTACGACATCGAACCCGATGGCCGGATTGATTACATGGATTCACATCCGGACTTGAGCGTGACGCGCAGCGTCTATGGGGCGCAATTCGGGCAAAGCCCGGCGCGGCTCGGCGGCGGTCTTAAAAACTGGCGGCCGATGAAACTCGCCGGGGCGCGTGAGGTGGATGGAAAACTGATCGGCGGGCACATCGTGCTCGCGCGCAACAGCGAAATCCCCGATTGTTCGATGGAGCAATACACCGGGAATGTGCCTGGCGCGAAGGGCGACGGAGATGACGCGCGCTTTCAGTATCAGGGCGTCGAGCTTGGGATGTACGAATATGTTCGCGTCGCGATTTCGGGCGGATCACCCTACTACAATCCGGTCTATGAACTGCGTTCGAGCATCCGCACG
>JANWHR010000291.1 GCA_025450355.1 Micropepsaceae bacterium | reverse complement strand
GAAGACATCTGGTCGCCGGATGTCGTCGAATGCCTGGGAGAAACCGGCGCGGAAATCCTTCTGGTTCCGAATGGTTCGCCCTTTGATGCGCGCAAACGCGATCACCGCCTGAATGTTGCGGTCGCGCGCGTGGTCGAAAGCGGGTTGCCGCTGGTCTATCTCAATCAAGTCGGAGGCCAGGATGAGCTGGTGTTCGATGGCGCATCTTTCGTTCTCAACACGGACCACCGGCTCGCGCTGCAACTGCCCGATTGGCAGGAGGCGGTCGTCGTGACCCATTGGACGCGCGGCGAAACCGGCTGGTTCTGTGCGCGCGGCGAAATTGCGGAAATTCAGGACCAGAACCAGGCGCTCTATTGCGGTATGGTCCTGGGGCTGAAGGACTACGTGAACAAAAACCGGTTTCCGGGAGTGGTGATTGGCCTCTCCGGCGGCGTCGATTCGGCGCTGACCGCGGCTGTCGCCGTGGATGCTCTGGGGCGTGATCGCGTTCGCTGCATCCTGATGCCGTCGCGCTACACATCGCAAGACAGCATTGAGGACGCCGAACAGGTGGCGGCCATGCTCAACGTCCATCTCGACCGGATTTCGATTGAACCGCCGGTCGCCGCCTTTGGCGAAGTGCTGGGCCCCCTGTTCGCAGGGTCCAGACCGGACATGACCGAGGAGAATATCCAGTCGCGGGTCCGCGGGATCATACTGATGGCCATCTCAAACAAATTCGGCCCGATGGTGGTCACGACGGGAAACAAGTCCGAAATGTCGGTCGGTTACGCCACGCTCTACGGCGACATGTGCGGCGGCTACAACGTGCTGAAGGACCTGTACAAGACACAGGTGTTTGCGCTGTCGCATTGGCGGAATGAGCATCGCCCGGCCAATGGCCTCGGACCGGAAGGACCCGTCATGCCGGAGCGCGTCATGATCAAGCCGCCTACCGCCGAACTGCGCAGCAACCAGAAAGACGAAGACACGCTGCCGCCCTATTCGGTCCTCGACGGCATTCTGGAGTGCCTCGTGGAAGGCGAGATGGCATTCGACGGGGTAGTCGCGCGCGGCTTCGATCCGGAAACGGTAAAGCGCGTGGAGCAACTGCTCTATTCCGCAGAATACAAGCGCCGCCAGGCAGCGCCGGGCGTAAAGCTGAGTTCGCGCAATTTCGGGCGTGACCGCCGCTATCCGCTGACCAATGCGTTCCGCAATGCGCGTTGAGGCGTTATGAGGAGGGCATGATGCTGCGCCTCTACAATACGCTGTCGCGGAGCAAGGAGGAATTTCACCCGCTCGACCCGGCGAATGTCCGCCTCTATGTCTGCGGCCCCACCGTTTATGATTTCGCACACATCGGCAATGCGCGGCCGCTGATCGTATTTGACATATTGTTTCGGGTGCTCCGCCACCTCTATGGTGACGCGCATGTCACCTATGTCCGAAACATCACCGATGTGGATGACAAGATCATCCTTCGCGCCGCTGAAGAAGGTGTTTCGATTCCGAATCTGACGTTGCGCACGGCAGAGCAGTATCACCAGGACGCGGCGGCTCTCTCATGCCTCGCGCCCAGCCACGAGCCGCGTGCGACTGCCTATATTCCAGCAATGATCGCCATGATCAGCAGACTGATCGAAAACGGACATGCCTATGAGGCCGAAGGACATGTTCTGTTTGAGGTGGCTTCCAGGCCTGATTACGGCAAGCTGGCGCGGCGCTCTCTCGATGAGATGATCGCGGGGGCCCGCGTCGAGGTCGCGCCGTACAAGAAAAATGCCATGGATTTTGTGCTCTGGAAGCCGTCGGACGCGGCGCAGCCAGGCTGGGGATCGCCCTGGGGCCGCGGCCGGCCCGGCTGGCATATTGAGTGTTCCGCCATGTCCGAAGCCCTGCTCGGGGAGAGCTTCGATATCCACGGCGGTGGGATCGATCTGGTGTTTCCGCACCACGAAAACGAGATCGCACAATCCGAAAGCGCGCATTCGGGCAAGCCGCCCGCGCGCATCTGGATGCACAATGGCTTTCTGCAGGTCGAAGGTGAAAAAATGTCCAAGAGTCTGGGCAATTTTTTCACCATCCATGACCTGCTGAAAGACTGGCCGGGCGAAGTGTTGCGCTTCAACATGCTGCGCACGCATTACCGCCAGCCGACGGACTGGACTTTGCATGGGATGAAAGAGAGCTGGACGACGCTGGAGCGGTTTTACGGCATTGCCGAACCAGTCCTGGCGACGGCGCTCTCGGCCGATTTCCTGGCTGCGCTCTGCGATGACCTGAACACGCCACTGGCGATAACCGAATTACACAAGTGCAATCCCGCCGAGCTCGGCGGTGGGCTGGGAGTTTTGGGTTTCTCTGTCGTGCAGGACCGGATTGCGGCCAGAGCGCCCGTCGATCCGCAGGAAATTGCCGGCGCAATTGCGGCACGCGCTGCCGCCCGCAAGATACGCGATTTTGCCGAAGCCGACCGCATCCGCGATGGGCTTGCAGCAAGGGGAATCATCCTTAAAGACCTTCCCACCGGCACCACCTGGGAGGTAAAGCGGTGAAGGAACGGGTTACACTTTACGACACGACGTTGCGCGATGGCGCGCAGACGCAGGGCGTCGATTTTTCGGTTGAAGACAAGCGCGTCATTGCCGAAGCGCTGGACCGCCTCGGGATGGATTATGTGGAAGGCGGTTGGCCCGGGGCCAATCCCACGGACGATGCATTTTTCGCCGATCCGCCGCATCTGAACCACGCGCGGTTCACGGCCTTTGGCATGACCAAGCGATCGGGACGGAGTGCTGCAAATGATCCGGGTCTTGCCGCACTGTTGTCATCTCGCGCGTCAACCCTTTGCCTCGTCGGCAAGAGCTGGGATTACCAGGTTGACGTCGCGCTTGGAATTTCCCGCAACGAAAACATCGACAATATCGCGGAATCTGTAGCGGCCGGCGTGCGCGCGCGCGAAGTGCTGTTCGATGCGGAACATTTCTTCGATGGATACCGGGCGAATCCGGATTATGCCCTGACTGCGCTAAAGGCCGCGCAGGATGCCGGGGCAGCGTGGCTGGTCTTGTGCGATACCAATGGCGGAAGCCTGCCTGAAGAGGTGTACCGCATCGCGTCGGAGGTGAAATCAAAGCTGCCCTTCGCGCAACTCGGGATTCACGCGCACAACGATACCGAACAGGCGGTGGCCGTCAGCCTTGCCGCGTTGCGCGGTGGCGCGCGCCAGATCCAGGGCACGCTGAACGGACTCGGTGAGCGTTGCGGAAACGCAAATCTCTGCTCGATTCTCGCCAATCTTCTCCTGAAGGAGCCATATGCGTCGCAGTTCGAAACCGGGGTGGATGGCGAAGCGCTGAAACAACTCACGCCGGTGTCGCGCCTTCTGGATGAGATACTCAACCGCGCGCCGAACCGTCACGCGGCCTATGTCGGACCTTCGGCTTTCGCGCACAAGGGCGGATTGCATGTCGCTGCGGTGCAGAAGGATCCCGCGACCTACGAACACGTCCGTCCCGAAGCCGTCGGAAACCACCGCCATATCCTTGTTTCGGATCAGGCAGGGCGTTCGGCCATCATGGCGCGGCTTGCTGTTCTGGGTATTGAAATTCAGCCTACGGACAAAAGAGTCGGGCGGCTGCTGGAAGAAGTGAAGAGCCGCGAATACCTCGGTTATGCCTATGACGGCGCCGAAGCATCGTTCGAACTGCTCGCGCGCCGTGCCCTGGGGCAGGTACCGGCCTATTTCACCGTCGAGAGCTTCCGCGTCATGGTTGAGCGCCGTCACAACGCGGTCGGAAATCTGGTCACCGTCTCTGAGGCAGTTGTGAAAGTGAATGCCGGCGGAGAGGTTTTTCACAACGTCGCAACCGGCAATGGTCCGGTGAATGCACTCGATCATGCACTCCGCAAGGATCTGGGACGGTATTCGTCATACCTGCAGGACTTGCGGCTGGTTGACTACAAGGTCCGCATCCTCACGGGTGGCACCGAAGCCGTCACGCGCGTGATGATCGAAAGCGCGGACGGCGCCGGCAATCGCTGGTCAACGGTAGGGGTCTCCGAGAACATCATGGACGCGTCCTTCGAGGCGCTTTCCGATTCCATCTGCTTCAAGCTTTACCGCGACGGCGCGCCGCCCAGCTGAATTGTGACGGTGCAGGGCGCGCTACTTCACGGCGGTCAAAATGGGCGTGCGGGATTTGCGCGCGGCCTGGTCGGCCATGAAGATGGCGATTGCGTCCTCGACGCTCGGCGCAAGGTGGTAGATTTCCGTCACATGGGCACCCGCGAAACCTTCGTTGACGAAGTGTTCGATCAGTGTCACCAGCGGCGCAAAATAATTTCTGATATTGATGAGTACGATCGGTTTCGAGTGCAGGTGCAATTGCGCGCCGGTAAAAACTTCTGCGAATTCGTCCAGAGTGCCGAGACCGCCGGGCAATACCGCAAATCCGTCCGCTGCGGCGCACATCCGGGCTTTCCGCTCATTCATGCTTTCGGTGACAATGATTTCCGAGGTAATTTGCAGGGGGGGTTCAACGTGCCTCAGAAAGCTGGGGATCACGCCGAGAATACGGCCGCCGGATTTGGCGACGGAAGACGCGACTTCACCCATGAGCCCGACGCCGCCGCCGCCGAACACCAGATCAAATCCCGTCTGTACCATGAGCGTCCCAAGCCGGCGTGCCGCCTCGGTATAGACGGGGTCGGCGCCGTGCGAGGAACCGCAAAAGACGCAAATGGTCGGCCGAAGCGGGAGTTTGGGCGATGTGATTTTTTTCATATCCAACCTTAGGGGTCCGAATCACGCCAAATTATGGCGAGATTGGGTTACGCAATTGACATGCGAGGGCCGCTCGCCTTCTAAAGAGTAACCCCGGTAACGCCATTGTGGTTCCGAACGGCGGGGATGGGAAAAAGGCTGATGTCTTCCTATGGTTACGGCGGCAAGTCGTTGAAGGGGGCCGAGTTCAGCAACGCCCCGCCGAGTTTCCGGCCGCTACTCAAATTGATGCCCTATCTGTGGCCGCCCGGGCGGCCGGATCTGAAATGGCGGGTGGTCGTCTCGATCATCTTTCTGGTGCTGGCGCCGGTCGTGACCGTCGCCTCGCCCTATTTTTTCAAGCTGGCGATCGATCGCCTTCAGGGGCGCCCGGAGGATATTGCGATTGCAGTCCCGCTCGCGTTGATCGCCGCTTACGGCATCGCCCGGATTTTGATGCAGGCGCTTGCGCAGCTCCGCGACGGGGTCTTCGCCAAGGTTTGTTATCACGCATTGCGGGTGATCGCCGTCGAGACCTTCCACCACCTGCACGCCATGTCGTTGCGCTTTCACCTCGAACGCCGGACCGGCGGGCTGTCGCGCACCATCGATCGTGGCACCAAGGCGATCGACCGGCTGATCACGCTCGCAATCTTCAACATATTCCCGACAATCCTCCAACTGGCGTTCATCTGTGCGCTGATGTTGTGGCAGTTGAACATCTGGTTTGTATTGGCCACTGCGGCCATGATCATCGCCTATATGCAGTTCACGTTCATGGTGACTCGCTGGCGAATGCATATCCGCCGCGCAATGAATGAGTCGGACAATGAGGCGAATACCAAGGCGGTGTACAGTCTGCTGAACTACGAGACGGTGAAATATTTCAATGCCGAGGCCCATGAGGAGGCGCGCTTTGATTCCTCCATGGAAAAATATGCCGGTGCCTCGATCGTCACCCAGACCTCGCTTTCGGTGCTGAACACGGGGCAGGGCGTAATTGCTTCCCTCGGACTTGTTGCCGTGATGGCTTTGGCGGCCATCGGCGTGAAGAATGGCACGCTCACCATCGGCGATCTCGTGATGGCGAATGGGCTTCTTATTCAGCTGTTCATTCCGTTGAACCTTCTCGGCACCGTCTATCGCGACATTTCCCAGGGGCTGATCGACATGGAAACCATGTTCGCGCTGCTCGACAGGCCGGAGGAAGTTGAGGACAAGCCCGGCGCAGGTCCGCTCATGGTGACGAAGGGCGAGATCCGGTTTGAAAATGTCGTTTTCTCCTACGACCCAGATCGCACGATCCTGAAAGGAATCAGCTTCCGCGTGCCGCCTGGCAAAACGGTCGCGATCGTCGGGCCAACCGGCGCCGGCAAGTCCACGATCTCCCGCATACTGTACCGGTTCTACGACATCCAGTCGGGGCGGGTGACGATTGATGGACAGGATGTGCGCGACGTGAAACAGGATTCGCTCCGGGCGGCGATTGGAATCGTGCCCCAGGATACCGTCCTGTTCAACGACACGATTCGCTACAACATTGCCTATGGGCGGATCGGAGCAGCCGAAGATGAAATCCTCGAAGCCGCGCGTCTGGCCCAAATCGATCCGATCATCCGTGAACTTCCGGCCGGCTACGACAGTACGGTGGGCGAACGGGGGCTGAAGCTCTCGGGCGGCGAAAAGCAGCGTGTCGCCATTGCCCGAACGCTGCTGAAAAATCCTCCGATCCTGCTGCTCGACGAGGCCACATCGGCACTCGACACGCATACGGAGCGGGAAATCCAATCGGCCCTGAGGCTGGTCTCGGCCAACCGCACGACGCTGGTCATTGCCCATCGGCTTTCAACCATCGTGGATGCCGATGAAATCCTGGTGCTGGAAAAAGGGCGAATCATCGAGCGCGGCCGCCACGCGGACCTGATCGCGCGGGCCGGTGCTTACGCCGCAATGTGGAACCGGCAGAAGCAGGCCGCAGAGGTGCGTGAACGCCTGCAGGCGGTCGAGGGCGATCCGGAAGAGATGCGTGGCGTCAGACCGCAACCTGCAACGCCTGTCGCGGGCGCCGCCGAATAGGTTTTATGCCAGTTCGATGCGATCGACCTCGACGCCCTTCATCCCCTGGCGCGTCGAAAACCGGACTTTCTGTTCGGGCTGCAGACTGGACAAATTGGAGCGCCTCAGTGCGCTTGCATGCACATACACATCGGGCCCGCCCGATTCCGGCACGACGAAGCCAAAACCCTTCTGCTCATTGAAAAACTTAACGTGTCCATCACCCATTGCGCCGGAGGACTCACGCGGACCGCGGGGTGGGCGGGGTCCGGTCCGTGGCGCCTGGCCGTCCCCGGCGGGGGCATCAACGCGGTGTATGTGCGTGACCTGCATACCCCGCTGGCCCTGCGCCACGTCGCAAAGAACGGTTGCGCCCGGTGGCAATTCGGCAGACGGCAGAGCGGAAAGCGCCGATGCGTGACAGAACGCGTCGGAACCATCTTCCAGCGTTACGAAGCCAAAACCCTTTGTCGCATTAAACCATTTCACGGTCGCCCGCTGCGGTCCGGAACCGGATCGGGAACCCGACTGATCAAATTGTGCCATGTGCCGCTGCGCTTGACGCCCTGCCCCTGAACTCTCCCACGGAATTGCTATTTTCGCCCGATTTGTGCCCTGCGGCAAGATGGTGCTTGCTTTTTCCGCAGACCTTTATGCATCCGCACCGGGCGCGTACTGTCACGTACCCGCCTCTTTTTTTCATGAGGGGCGGATGTTATATCTTGCTCACCAAACTCGTGATCGGCGCGGAATCGTTCTGTCGGCGAACGGTTTGGTGGAAGCCGCACGTCGGGGAGACGCAAATGAAGTTCAAAGCACTGGGTCTAGTGGGGGCAGCGATCGCGATGTACTCGATCCCGGCCTTCGCGCACCATTCCTTTGCCATGTTTGATGCCGAAAAGAAGGTGACGCTGGAAGGAACCGTGAAGGAGTTCCAGTGGACCAATCCGCATAGCTGGATTCTGATCATGGTTCCGAACGCTCAGGGCACACCGGAGCAGTGGGCGATCGAAATGGGGGCCCCCGGCGGCCTGGCACGCCAGGGCTGGATTCCCAAGACCCTCACCGCGGGCATGAAAGTCACCGCCTTCATCCATCCGCTGAAGGACGGTACGCATGGCGGACAGTTCATGGCCGTGACCCTGCCGGATGGAACGACGAAGGGCAACCCGAACGGCGCTGCCAACGCCAACGCCGGCGCAAACTAACCCGGGTTCGGAACGTTTCGGTGCCCATCAGCGAAGGCCGGTGGGCACCTTTATTTTGTGATTTTCTTCGCAATTGCGCCGCTGGCCTGCGCTGCGCCCGAGCACTATTCTGCCCGCCCAAACAAGCCTCGGGGTGGGTCTTTCAATGAAGCTCTTGGTCTGGCCAGAGAAGGCGGACTGCGCGAATGCACGGGGCCATCGGGCGTCCAGCCGAACGTCTGACATGCGGGGATGTTGAGCCCGCATGACACAGGCGCTGACCGGAATCACGGTTCTTGAGTTCGCAAACTACGTCAGCGGGCCCTATGCCGGCATGATGCTGGCGGATTTGGGCGCCGAAGTGATCAAGATCGAATCGCCGGGCGGCGGAGATCCGTTTCGCGGCTGGGGCGCCGCGGACTACAGTGCCACCTTCGGTTCCGTAAACCGCAACAAAAAAAGCGTCATACTTGATCTGAAGTCGCAAGAAGGCCGGGCGGCGGCTGTCGCGCTTACCTCTGGGGCCGACGTTCTGATCGAGAATTATCGCGCCGGCGCGATGGCCCGGCTAGGCCTGGATTATGCATCGTTGAAGCAGATCAATCCGCGTCTGATCTATGTGTCGATCACGGGGTTTGGATCATCCGGCCCTTATGCCGGCCGCGCGGGCTACGACACGGTCGGACAGGCGATGAGCGGGTTGCTGAGCCTGCTGACCAACCTTTCCAACCCGGAACCAATGGGCATGTCGCTTTCCGATCACCTGACGGGAATGATGGCAGCTTACGGTGCACTTGGCGCCCTGATGGCGCGCGAGCGGACCGGGCGCGGGCAGCAGGTGGAAACATCGCTGCTGGCGGCGACCATCGCTTTCCTGGGCGAAAACGCGGCCCGTTTTTTCGAGACCGGCAGCGATCCCACGCGCGAAACGCGCACCCGCTCGGCACAGGTCTTTGCCTTTCGCGACAGCGAAGGCCGGGGCTTTGTCGTGCATCTGTCTTCGCCGGCCAAATTCTGGGAGGGCCTGACGCGGACCGCCGGCCATCCGGAGTGGCAGCAGGATTCCCGGTTCCGGACGAAGAAGGACCGGCAGCAGAACTATCATTTGCTGCGTGATGCATTGGCGGAAATTTTCGCAACCCGCGAGCGTGAGCATTGGCTTGCGCTGCTTCGCGAACACGACGTGCCGAGTGCGCCGATTTATACGCTTGACGAAGTGTTCGCGGATCCGCAGGTGATACACCTCGGGTTAAAGCGCGATCTGCCGCATCCGAAAGCCGGCAAGGTGTCGCTGGTTGGCGGCGGAGTTACGCTCGGCGACACCCCGGCGGAAATCCGCAGTGTGGCGCCGGATTATGGGCAGCACACGGATGAAGTCCTTGCGCAGCTTTCCCGCCGCGCGCGGTCAAACCCGTCGTGATCGAATCCGCGAGGACTTTGCGCAACCGCTGCGCGATTGTAGGTGCTGGAAATAGCCGGCTGGGACAGGTGCCTGGCGTATCCAGTCTCGACCTGTTCATGGAAGCAGCCGCCCATGCGCTCGAAGATGCCGGACTCCGCGTGCGCGACATTGATGGTCTGATCACCCGTGGGCCCGATGACGCCTATTGCCATCACCAGCAGATTGGCGAGCGATTGGGTTTGAACGCCCGGTTCTCAACTTCGCTCGACAATGGCGGCGCCAGCCAGATTCTTGCCGTTGCGGTCGCCGTGATGGCCATCGAGGCGGGGCTCGCGACGACGGTGCTCTGTGGTTACGGTCGTGATGCCTGGTCGCGCACGCATACTTCTGCCGCGGCACGCGTCAAAAACCAGACCCGCCCCGACAGTCAGCACGATCAGGAATTCGGGCCGGAATTCGGTTATTTCGGCGCGGTTGCAGCCCATGCCTTCGGCGCACGGCGGCACATGCACGAATTCGGCACCACGCGTGAAGATTTTGCCGAGATCGCGATGGCATTTCGCGAGCACGCAATCCGCAATCCGCAGGCGCAGAGCCGAAAACCATTATCGCCAGAAGATTATTTTAATGCGCGGCTGATCGTATCGCCGTTTGGCCTGTACGACTGTTCCTTGCGGAGCGATGGCGCCGGTGCGGTAATTGTCACTTCCACGGAACGCGCGCGCGGCTTGCGGCCGCGCCCGGTGTTGATCCGCGGATTTGGCAGCCACAACAATCTGACCGGTTGGTTCGCAAACGACAACATGATCCGCACCGCGGCCTTCGAGAGCGGACAGGCGGCCTACCGTATGGCGGGAATTGCACCCTCGGAAGTGGACACGGTTCAGCTCTACGACTGCTTCACCTATATGGTACTGGTACAGCTCGAAGACTACGGTTTCTGCGGCAAAGGCGAGGGAGGTGCCTTCGTGCGCAGCGGCGCACTCCGGCTGGGAGGGACCCTTCCCGCGAACACATCCGGAGGCCAGCTTGCGGAAGCGCATGTGGAAGGAATGCTGCAAATTGTTGAGGGCGTGCGGCAGTTGCGAGGGTGTTATGCGCCGGAGCGTCAGGTAAGCAACGCGGAAATCGCCCTGGTATCGGGACACGGCGGAAATCAGGTGTGTCACTCGACGTTGATTCTGCAGGCGGGGTGAGCGTCATGGCCCATTTGGTACCCAAACCCGTCCCGCGCGCTTCCGCGGAATCACGTCCATTCTGGGACGGCGTGCAGGAACGGAAGCTTCTGCTGCAACACTGCCGCTCGTGCGGGAACTACTGGTTTCCGCCCTCGGCGCTCTGCCGCCATTGTCTTTCGCCGCAGTCGGACTGGCGGGAAGTCTCCGGCCGGGGGCGAATCTACAGCTTTGTCGTTTATCACCGGCTCTATCATCCCGCGTTCGAACAGGACCTGCCCTATGTCGTGGCCATCGTGGCACTTCAAGAAGGGCCACGATTGTTGAGCAACATCGCCGGCACGCCATGGCAGGAGATTCGCTGCGATTTGCCGGTGCGCGTTGCGTTCGGAGACGACGGCCGCGGCATGATGGTCCCGCAATTCTCGATTTGCGATGAGTGATGCCAGACCATTGCCGCCATCTGTCGCGGGGCCAGAATGCGCGGCCATCGAGCCGGCGGTCGGCCGTAAGCTTCGCACGGCGAACTTCTCGCCACTCGTACTTGCGCTGATCGCGATTCTTGCCATCCTGATCCTGCCGCCGGTCATCTATCTCCTGCGGGCGAGTGTCCAGGAAACCAATTTCGATGGCTCGCTCGGCGCGTTCACGTCGCGCTATTACCGCGAGCTGCTGGCAACGGACCGCCTGCTTCCGGTGATTGCCACCTCGGCCGGTTATGCCGGAGGATCGGCGTTGCTCGCGCTCCTGCTTGGCGGAATTCAGGCTTGGATCGTGGAACGCACCGACACGCCGCTACGCGGTCTCGTTATGGTCGTCTCGATCATATCGCTGGGCATCCCGAGCGTGCTTTACACGATTTCCTTTCTTCTGCTGTTTGGAAAAACCGGCCCCTTCAATCAGCTGCTGATGTGGCTGACTGGAGCCGGGGACCCGGTATTCAACGTCTATTCGCTTGGGGGAATGATTCTCATCCAGGGGATTGAATACACACCGTTGTGTTTCCTGCTGCTTTCCTCCGTTTTCCGTTCGATGGATTCGGTTTACGAGGAAGCGTCGATGATCTCCGGCGCGGGAATTGGCCGAACTTTTCGCCGGATCACGTTCCGTCTGGCGCTGCCCGGAATCGCGGCGCTGCTGATCCTGGTCTTTATCCGTGCCTTTGAGGCATTTGAGACGCCCGCCCTGGTTGGATTGCCGGGCCGTGTCCACGTCATGACCAATGACATTTATCAGACCATGCTGGATATCCCCCCCAATTACGGCGAGGCATCGGCATTCGCGGCGATCATGCTGGTGATCATGGCCTTGCTGCTGCGCCTTTACGGCAATTTCTCGCGGCATTCAGAAAAGTATCAAACGGTCGGAGGCAAAGGATTTCGCCCGCGGGTGATCGGAATCGGACTCTGGCGCTGGCCTGCTTCCGCGGTTCTCGTTGCCTTGTTCCTCGTGCTGATTTTCTTCCCGGTGATGATCACGCTGTGGGTTGCGCTGGTTCCTTATTACGACGGCGTCAACGCCGCGGCACTGAGCCGCTTTTCGTTCGCGAACTTTCACACCGTTCTGTTCGAGACCTCGTTTGTATCGGCGCTTGCGAACACATTCATGCTGGGCATCGCGACCGCGACACTGGTTGCGGCATTCACGACGGTTTCGGCCTGGCTTGCGGTGCGCCGCCGTCCGGGCGCATGGCTGCTGGATCAGTTGGCAAGCGCGCCGCTGGTGTTTCCCGCAATCGTGCTCGCCGTGGCTTATCTGCAATTTGTGCTGAATGTGCCTTTGGCGCTGTACGGAACGCTGCTGTCCATCATTCTGGCATCCGTCGTTCAGTTGATGCCGTTCGGAATGCGCTATTCCTATGCCGGTGTTCTGCAAATCCATCGTGAGCTGGAAGAAGCTTCCGCGGTATCGGGTGCGCGCGCCGCGACGACATTCTTCCGGATAGTCCTGCCGCTTGCCGCGCCGGCCGTCATCACCTGTTGGCTGTTTGTGTTTCTGATGGTGTCCAAGGCGGTTTCCATTCCGCTGTTGCTTGCGGGACCGAATTCGCAGGTGGTCTCGGTGACCTTATTCGACATGTGGCAGAATGGCGTCGCGCCAGAGCTTGCTTCCCTCGGCATCATCTGGACCGCCGTGATGACCGTGGTCAGTACGGTATTTTTTGTCCTATCCCGAAGATGCGCCGTATTCGCGCAGTGAACGCGTGAATTCATTAATATGAACCAATTGCAGCTGTAGCTACGAAGGAATCGTTGCATATATTATCTCACTGCTGACGGAGTAAAATCGAACCAGAAAGACACTCATTTGCGGAGGGGGCAATGATTGAACCAGCACTTAGGCTTGAAACAATAAAGGTGAGTCAACTAGTAGATGCTTATCGGGCG
>JANWHR010000290.1 GCA_025450355.1 Micropepsaceae bacterium | reverse complement strand
TTCATTCACAACAAGGTGGATGCGATTCGCGGCAGCGGCAGCAAGCCGATGGACTTCTGCCCCTCTCTGGCGATCACCGTTCCGGTTCCGGCGGCGTGCAGTTCGCGAATCGACCTGGGCGGCGTTTTCACCGCACGGGCCGAAGGCGCGAAACAGGGCGTTGAATTCACCATCGTCTATTCCGCGCATGGCAATGACGTCGCGCCGGCGCTGCTCTCGAAGGCCCGGCAGGACCTGCTGAAAGCGGACGGCGCGCAGCTCAGTTACGGCCCGCCCGTCGGATTCGTGGTGAAGTTCACCAACGGGCTGGTCGCCTACCTGTCGAGCGACACCGCGGTCTTCGGCGATATGAAAACGGTCATTCATGATTTCTTCAAAGCCAATCTGGCGGTGATCAATCTTGGCCCAAACCCGGGCTTGTTCCAGTCTGGCGCCTACGCCATCAATGACCTGCTCCAACCAGCCTCGGTCATCTTCACGCATGTGAATGAGGCCGCGACCGAAGGCGGCAAGCTGAGGGCAAACAGCCAGACGGCGGCGCTGATGAAGCAGGTCAAGCCGCCGGCCTATCTCGCAATCAGCGAGCGCACCATGGAATTCGACGGCAAAGGCAGGTGCGTCTCCGGCTGCTGACAGGCTATTTCAGCTTGAAAACGACATCGGCGGTCAGAAACTGGGCGATCGGCTTTCCCTCCTGTGTCGCCGGTTTGAACCTCCAGCGCCGCTTCACCATCGTGCAGGCCGCATCGTCGAGCAGCGGTATGCCGCTCGATGCGGTCACTGTGCAGTCACCAACCGAGCCGTCTTCCTTGACCAGATAAAGGATCGCGACCGTGCCCTGTTCCTGCAGAGTGGTACGCAACAGCCGCGGATAATCATTGATCGTCACGGCATGGTCCGTGATCGCCACGGGTGGTACGGGCAGCCGCGGGTCCGGTATCGCCTTCACCACCGGTGCAGGCGCAGGCCGCGGCGCCAGTGATGCCAAAATGGTTGGCCGCGGCGCCGTGGGGGTATCGCCGAGCCTGAAAGCGATATCGGCGGTAAGAAATGCGGCAACCGGCTTTCCGTCCTGCGTCGCCGGCCTGAACTTCCAGCGCCGCTTCACCATCGTGCAGGCCGCGTCGTCAAGCGCCGGTTGGCCACTCGGCGTGGTCACTTTGCAATCGCCAACCGAACCGTCCTGCCTGACCAGATACTTGATGACGACCGTGCCCTGTTCCTGCAGCCGAATTGAGATCGCCGGATAATCAGAAGCCGTCACAGCATGACTGTTGATTGCAACCGGAGCTGTCAATTGGGGCGGCGCTGGCGCGGGTAGCGGCGCCACGCTCACCACCGGGGGAGCCGGACGGGCAGGCGCGGGAAGTGGCGGCGGTGGCGGCCTCGTCGCCGGTGGTGTGGCCTGCGGCCCGGGCGGTGCGGGCGCCTGGAGTGAGGCGGTGATCGCGGGTGGAGGCGGCGCCTGGAGTGAAGCGGTGACCGCGGGAGGACGCGGCGGCGCATTTGAGGGTCCGGTCGCCGGGGCAGGCGTTGCAGCCACCGGCGGCGCGAACTTGGGCGGGGGAACTGGAAGATTCCCTTCCGCACGATCGGCGCTGATCGAAACTTTGAGATTGTCGCGTAACGACGCAATCGCCGCTGAACCGTTTGAATTGCCCGAAGCTTCTTCCGAATCCTCAACGAATCGGGCTTGCCGGACAATCTCCTGCCCTTCAGGGGACATGGCAAAGCGCACGAAGTCGCTCGCCGCCGGATTGCGCGGTGCAGCAGCGTTGTAGAGGTAGAGTTGCCGTCCCGGTGGTGCGGCCCCTTCCTCGCTGATCGAAACCGGACGTGTGTCCTTAACATAAGGCACACCGGCAAATCCGATGCCGCCAGGATCGGCGGCAACATCGGATTCCAGCTTCGCGTTGTCGTCGTAGCGCTTTGCATCTGCCATCGGATCACCACCGAGCACGAGCGAAGCGAACTCCTCGTTCGTGCGGGAGTCTTTGTCGCGCGCGTAGAGGTGAATGGGCAGGTGCTTCATGCCAACGGCGGACCAATCCGTGATTTGGCCCGTGAAAATTTTCTTGAGCGTGCTTCGCGACAGCGAAGGGATCGTGTTCGAGTGCGGAACGATCACGGCAATCCCTTCGAGGCCGAGCACATGCTCCGAAGCCTGGGATCGCATATCGCCGAGAGGCATCAACCGGGTCACTTCCGAGGCATTGATCTCTCGCGACGCTATTCCAATGTCGGCATCGCTCGCGGCCAAATCGGCAAACGCACTGGCGGAGCCGCGGGCCTTGACGTCCACCACAACCGGATTTCCGTTAAGCTTCGCGCTGATGACAAATTCAGGAATTTGTTTGCCATCACGTCCAACGCGATGCGTCACTTCAATGTCCGAAGCCCCAATCGAAGCCAGCCAGGCTTTCGCAAGCTCGGGTGCGAGCGCTGCCCCGATCGTTTTCGAACCGGACAACCGAAGTATGGAATTATCGATATTCGCCCACACACCCTGCGGTGGCGTAACTTTCGTCGATGCCTGCCACTGTAGCCAGGTGAAGCCGCCCGTCGCGGCAATCAGTGCACTGAGCAAAATCCACGTTCGTCCAGACCGGATTCCTGTGGCCGGCTGCTCTTCGCGCTGTGCCACCCCACGATGTGCTTTCGCCGGGATGACGCCGGCCAGTATCGTTCGGATGCTGAGAAAGAGTTTTCCCATGCTGCAGCCCCTCCAGCTTGGACAATTTTTTATATCATGTAGCCGGCAGTGTGCCCACGGCCGCATAGCTTAACCTGAGCTGTCAAATGAGTTATGCACCAGTATTGGTTAGGATGATTTGACCAAAGTCATGAAAGTCCGGCGGGTCTTCCGGCGCGTCAGCCTGACCGCCGCCCGTCGTGCCGGGACATTCGGGTCGATTCGCAAAGGCGATTGCGGCTAAACTGGCCGCGATTGTTCCTTCTGTTCACACGGGGAAGCGAATGGCGGCACCACAGGTTCGACGCGCCGATTTTCTGATGGCGCTGGCCTATGCGACCGATCTGGCCACCGGTCACTCGCGCGATTTCGCGCTGCGTTCCTGCGTACTGGGGATGCGCTTTGCAGATGTCGCGGGATTCGACCAGGACACAGCCCGCCGCATCTATCACCAGGCGCTGCTGCGATACATCGGCTGCAACGCCGACACGCATCTGCTGGCGGCGCATTGGGGCGACGAGATCACGCTTCGCCGCGAACTCCATGACATCGACATGGGCAACCGGGCGGAATTCGTTGAGCTTATGGTTCGCGCACTGAAGCGAAGGTTTGCCGGTATGCCGCCTGAAGAGCTGGAAGAGGCGGTCAAGCGCGGCCTTGCCGAAGGACCGCAGGTCAATATCCCCATCCTGTCCGGACATTGCGAGGTTGCGCAGCGGATCGCAGAGCGCATCGGCTTGCCCGAAGACATTCGCGAAAGTCTGGGTCAGATCTACGAGCGCTGGGACGGAAAAGGGATGCCGCGAGGTCTTTCGGGCAACGCGGTCAAATTTCCGGTTCGCGTGGTGACGATGGCGCAGGATGCCATCGCGCTGAACGATCACCACGGCTTTGCAACCATGAAGGCGATGATCGCCAAACGTGCCGGCGGGGGTTACGAGGCGGAGCTTGTGGACATTTTCCTCGCCCACGCTGAAAAGCTGCTGACGGGACTCGATGGCCCCGTCGACCGCGAAACCATCCTGGCGCTGGAGCCCGAACCGCATTCCATGTTCGATGAAGACGCGTGCGATGAAGCATTTCTGGCGATCGCCGACATGATCGACATGCGCATGCCGTTCACCTTCGGTCATTCGCGCGCCGTCGCGTCGCTCGCCGCTGCGGCGGCAAAACAGATGGGTCTGCCGGCGTCTGACATCCGCGATGTGCGGCGTGCGGCCTACACCCATGATATCGGCGAGCTGACGGTTCCGGTCTCGATCTGGATGCGCGGCGGTCCGCTCACCGAACGCGAAACCGATGAAGCGCATCTTCATCCCTATCATGGCGAACGCGCGCTCACCTCGTTGGGGGCTGGTGGCAAAGCGGTTGCCTCACTGGTACAGCGCCATCACGAGCGATTGGACGGCAGCGGCTATTACCGCAATGCGAAAGGTCCCGATCTCTCTCCGGCCGCCCGCATCCTGGCCGCCGCCGAAGCCTTTCAGACCGCCCGCGAGGCGCGGCCCTACCGGCCCGCGATGAGCGATTCGGCCGCGGCCGCCAAATTGCGCGCCGCCGTCAGGGAAGGCGAGTTGTGCCCGGACGCCGTCGAGGCGGTGCTCACGGCCGCCGGTCAAACCTCGCGCAGGCCATCATCTGCGCGGCTCGCGGGGCTCACCCCGCGCGAAATCGAAGTCCTGCGGCTGATCGCGGGGGGCGATACCGCAAAGGAAGCCGCGCGCAAGCTGGATATCGCGCCCAAGACCGCCGACAACCATATCCAGAGCCTTTATTCGAAAATCGGCGTGGCCACCCGCGCGGGCGCGGCCCTCTTCGCTCTCGAACAGGGTCTCGTTGCGGCATAGGGAATCCACCCCATGTGCGAGTATTGAACCACAGGCATTCTCCTCGCCGTGAACCGGGCCATTCGGCCTCGGCACATCAGAGGAGAAAGGCCATGAGGGAATCAGCCATCAAGGTGGGAGTCATCGCGGACCAGACCGGACCGCTTTCGTTTGCAGGCATCGCCAATGCCAATGTCGCGAAAATGGTCGTCAACGACATCAACGCAAAGGGTGGTTTGCTGGGTCGCCAAATCGAACTCCATATCGAAGATAGTGCGACCATCGACAGCGTTGCGGAAGCCAAGGCGGCCAAGCTTGTCCAGCACGACAATGTCGATGTGATCTTCGGCGGCATCTTCAGCTCCACGCGGCAGGCCATCAAGGGCCCGGCGGTCGTGAAGGGCCGGAAACTCTACATCTATCCGGAGCAGTATGAGGGGCAGGAGTGCGATCCGCTGATTTTTTGCACCGGTCCGGTGCCGGCGCAACAGGTCGATCCGCTGATCCCCTGGCTGATGCGGCAAACCGGCGCGAAGAGATTTTATCTGCCGTCGGCCGACTACATCTGGCCACGCATCCTGAACCGGAAGGTTCGTGAAATTGTCACGGCCAATGGCGGCTCGATCGTCGGCGAGGAGTACTTCCCGCTCGATCACACCGACTATCGCGAGACCGTCCGCAAGATCGAGTCGAGCGGGGCCGAGGTGGTGTTCAACACCACTGTTCCGCCTGGTGTCGCACCTTTCCTCGAACAGCTTTACGACTCCGGCTTCAGCAGACGCGGCGGCAAGCTCGTCTGCACCTATTTCGACGAGAACTTTCTCAACATGGTGCCAGCCGGGCACGTCGAAGGACTTTACAGCTGCCTCGACTATTATCAGGGCGTCGCCGATCGGTTCAGCGCGAAGCTGCTCAGTCAGTACAACACGCTTTTTCCCGGCGATGCCGGGTTCACCGCCGGCAGCGCATGCTCCGGCCTTTACCGCGGTCTGAAGCTTTGGGAAGCCGCCGTGAGGAAGGCGGGCACGCTGAATCAGGACGATGTCATCAGGGCGCTGGAACACGCGAAGATCGCAGATGGCCCCGGTGGGCCGGCTGAAATGGTGCCCGGCCAGCATCACGTCCGGATGAACATGTACATCGCCCAGGCGGTCAACGGTCGATTCACGATCGTGAAAGAGCTCGGCGCGATTGATCCGAATGAGCGTGACGTTCCGGGGGCCGTGGACGCGAGCCCCTTGCGCGCGGCCAGTTGATCACACAATCCGGACCTGTCCCCAACTGAACCCGGTTGGGGACAGGTCACAGGCGTCCGCTTGCGCCCAGGCTGCACGAAGCTCCGGACCTGATCCGGGGCAGGACCCACTGCGCCGCCGGTACTGACATCGCCGTGGATCCCGGATAATCGCTGGCGCGATTTCCGGGATGACGGAAGTTGTGGAGTGCGCTTGACTCAGATCAGTACACAGAAAGATTGTTGGCCTAAAAATCCGGGTGGGCCGCGGCCGGGACGGCGGCGTCCTTTTCGGTGCCATATTTGTGGGGGTTTTCCGCGCAGACCTGCTCTTCCCACTCACTGATTTCACTGATGCGCCCCGGCAGCGGATGGGCCTTTCCATAGGTCACCGTCGCTGACCACGGCGTCGTGAACACTCCCGGATCATCAACGGTAAAGAATAGCTGCAAGCGTTTGCCGCGGTCGTTCGGATTGGCCCGGAAATTGGCGATGAAATTCTCCTTCGCGTTGCGCTCCAACGCTTCCTTTGCCTGCTCGTAACTCAGCAGCCGGTATTGCTCGACCACATGCAGTGCCGAGGTGTGCGGCGTTCCATACCAGTCCACCATTGCGAAGGGTCCGATCTTCACGCCCACCGTATCGACAACCAGCGCGTCCCCTTCGTAATGGCCGATGGAATCGCCATACCAGGATGGAATCAGATTCGCCGGGTGTCCGGCATTAAGGCGTACATGCCGGACCTGATGGTCACCGCGATAAACAATCAGCACCTCGTCGGGCTTCTGCAGCATGATCAGGCCGTTGTTGGTGAATTCGAAGGGTACTCCGCCGGGCCAGCACTGGTTACGCGGGGTAGGATAGCCAACATGCGACAGCGACAGTTCGCCGAACTTTCGCACCGTGGCCGCAGCGTCGGGTTGCAGGATCGGGTTCCTGAAATCGCCAACCAGCTGCATGTTGTTGCTGACGTTGCCCTCGCGCCGCGACAGATTAACCAGCGAGGTCGGCCCGGACGCGAGCGGTTCAAACCCGGGCAACCCGGCATGATTCCAAAATCCGCCAAAGTCCGGAATGTCAGCCGCCGCGGAAACGGGTATTACGCCGTGTGCTCCAAACAGGAAAGCGGTCGCTGCAATTGCCACCGCCGAAAAGTATCTCACGCCCTGCATGTTTCGCGTCCTCGCGCTTTGGTGAAATTCTACACCGCTCCCTCACGCGCTTGAAGGGCGGCTGCGCCGCGGGATTTGTACGTTTCGCAAATATGAGAATACAAAGGCTGGCGGCGTCTGGACCTCAATCGTCAGGGGAGTACATGCAGGAACTGGCCGAAACAAACTCGCCAGTCGGTGCGGCAGAGACTTTGGAGTGGTCTGTGATAAGGCGCATCACATGGCGCTCCGTACCCCTGCTGGTGCCGGGTTACATCTTTTCGATGATCGGCCGTGTGAATGCCGGCTTTGCAGCCATTACGGCCTGGCATGACGAACAAAGTTAAGCTGGACATCGCGATTGGTGATTATCCGCATACCGCGGATATTCTGAGTGGCCAGATTCCCATTGCGGGCATCGAACCCAATTTCATCAGGGTTGTCCCTCAGATCGCAGCCTACCGGCGGATGGTCCGGCAGGCCGAATTCGATGTCTGCGACATCGCGCCAACCACCTATGTCATCGCGCGCGCGTTTGGCGGCCCGTTCACAGCCCTGCCCATTTTTCTGATGCGCCGCTTTCATCACGGCGGCCTTCTGGTTCGCCCCGGCGCAGGCGTGAAACATCCGAAGGATCTCGAAGGGCGCAAAGTTGGCGTGCGTGCCTATTCGGTCACGACCGGGGTGTGGACCCGGGGCATTCTCATCGACGAATACGGCATCGATTCATCGAAGGTCACCTGGGTGGTGGACGACGAAGAGCATGTGCCGCAGTTGAAGCTGCCCGGCAATGTGGTCCACGCCCCGCAGGGCCGGTCGCTGGCGGACATGATGGCGGACGGCGAACTTGCCGCGGGATTTGAGGGGAACGCCGGCGTTGGCCGTTCCGGTTCGCCGGCGGGGGGATGGCAGGTGCGGGAGGCAAACTATCCGGCGCTCTTTCCCGATGCGGAAGCACTGGAAGCCGCCTGGTATCGCAAGACCGGCATTTATCCGATCCATGGAACGGTTGTCGTAAAGGACCAGGTCCTCAAACAGCATCCCTGGGTCGCCCGCACGCTCATGGACGCGTTTTCCACGGCCAAGGCGCGCTGGTTGGTGAAATTGCACTCCGGCGAGGCCAATTCAGCAGGCGACAGGAAATATCGCAAGCTCGCAGAAATCGTCGGAAGCGATCCGCTACCATACGGGACGAAACGAAATCTTCGCACGATCGAAACACTCGCGGATACGGCATTCAAACAGAAGCTCACGCCGCGCCGGATCGAAACGAACGAGCTCTTTGTAGAGCTGGAAACGTAGTCAGCCCCAAATCCGATAGCAATGACCGTGCTTCAAACGGTACAGTGGTCAGGATGGCCAATTGGCCGTTCGCAGCC